>NZ_BMQE01000046.1:0-58331 GCF_014647955.1 Planomonospora antibiotica
CTACGGAGCCGTGGGGACCACTACTTGGCCACCAGCGGCGACACGCACTTGGCCGTTGACAGCATCGGCAGGTGGGTGGTGATGAAGTTCTCCACCGGATCCGAGTATCCCGCCCAGCCGTCGTACTTCCACCCCGCCTGTTGAGCTTCAGCGTCGATCTGGCGTAATGCCGCCGCCAGACGCCGGTCGTCACCGGAGAAGATCACCTGGCGCATGCTCGGTTCGTGCAGGAGCAACTCGGTCACCGGGCGCGTGCGCCAGGTCTCGAACGGGGCGAAGTTCGGGTAGTAACCAGCGCGCAGGTGGCATCCCACCAGGCAGGCCAGGAAGTCGAACTGGGTCAGGCTCGTCAGGATTCGTTCGTCTTCACCCGGGAGGTCGGGGTGCAGGCAGGTCAGCTGGCGTACCACGGCGCGGGCGCGGCTGAGCAGGAACACTGCGCCTTCGGTCTGGTCTTTCAGCAGCTCGGCGCGATTGATCATGACCCCGGTGTGGTGAATCCAGGTGCGCTGGCTGGTGTCGCTGATGGGGATGCGATGCGCGGCCAGGACCGCTACCGCCGGCCAGTTCCTCAGGCGCACCGCCAGGGAACCCAGCGCGAGAACGCGTTCACACACCATCAGCCAGAAGGCCGCGATCGGCGAAGGGACGTAGCTGCGCCCGATGCCCACCGCCTCCAGCGGCAGATCATAGATCGAGGCCAGCGTTGCGATGGCGCGCTCGAACCATTGCGGGCGCTCCAGCGTGAGGAAGGTCGCCGCCAGGCACGTCACCCGGTCCACCAGCCCGGTCAGCGCGGCCACATCGCCCTGGGCCAGCAGGTGGCGCGCCTGGGTGCGGGCGTCGTTGAGCAGCAGCCGCAGCGGGATGTCATCACCCGCGCGCAGCAGCTCGATCGCCGCGGCGGTGAGTACATCGACCTCCAACGTCAAGTTGAAGGCCGCCGCGGGTGCGCGGGTAATCTGCTGGCCGGCGCCGCCGGTGGTCAGTTCGTGGGCCAGGCGGCGAAACTCGGCCGCGTGCTCGGCTTCCCACCGGGCCCGTTCGCGCTGCACGCGCTGGGCGATGACCTGCTCCAAGCCCTGCTGGGACAATCGGCGGCTTTCGGTGCCCTCTCGGTAGAACACCTCCCCCTGGCGAAAGATCGTCTTGCTGTCCTTGCCCTGGCCGTATTGGCCGTCAGCGCGGAAGAAGGCGCACCCGGCCGGGTTGGGCGCGATATAGATCACAACGACGTGCTGCCCGTGAACCTCGTGAGACTGCGTGCGGATCTCCAACGTCTCGGGCAGCCAGCGCAGCAGCACCGGCCGTAACTGCGCTTCGTCGAAGGCCGCAGCGTGCGCGGGCGTCATCTCCCCCGTGGGCACACCGTGCCCATCGACGCCGCCCACGATGAACCCGCCGCGCACCGACATCGCGCCGACATCCTTGGCCAGCTCCACCTGGTTTCGCTGGCGGTCAGGGCATTGCTTGCGCAGATCACAGGAGGCCTTGTAGTCCAGCGTCGGGTACTCGGTCTGCAAGGCCAGCAGGTGCAGGAGCTTCTCCCGGTTGACCACCGGCTCAATCACAACAGGCTCGATCATTTCTGGCTCGACCACGCGCTCACCGTAGTCGAGAAGCAGGTGCCGGTGAGTGATGATGTCGATGGCGCCGAGGTGGGCGCCACGCAGGGTAGTGGCGCCCACCCCCCGGGCGATGCTGAGAACATCATGTTCTCTTCCCGGATCGGAACGCTGCGACTTCGCAGGCGCGCTCTGGAGGGGCCTGGGGCGCCCCGCGGGAAGGGACACATGATGCCCAGGCGCTGGGGGTCAGGTGTGCGGGAGAATGGCCGCGTCCGCCGCGATGAGCGAGCCGTCTGCGATCATCGCGGCGATCTGCCGGGGCCAAGGCCTCGCGTTCGCTGCCGGGCCAGGTCACCTCGCAGTCGGGAGCGAGCGGGTGGCGGTGTTCGAACAGCCATGGGGTGGCAGGCCGAAGAGCGGCGGGGAGGGCCATAGGTGGGTGGCGGCGCTGTCTCAGCGCATTGCGGTGGGTGAGGTCATGCCCAGCGGCGTTGGAGCCATGCGATCGTCGCCCGCCGGGAGTACTCGCGGCGGTCGCGCAGATGCGGGGCGTGCGCCAGTCCCGGAAGGGCGGCCGTGTGGGTCCAGTAACTGGCCAGCGCGACAAGGAACCCGTCGACGTGCCCGGGGTCGGCGGCTTGGCCGGCCGGGTGAGCGGCGAAGATCTCTTCGGGGTCGGCGTCGCCGAGATCGGACTGCAGCAGCAGGCAGACCAGGTCGCTCCAGGCCGGGCCGGTGCAGGCGCGTCCCCAGTCGACCAGCTGCGCGGTACCGCCGGGGCTGATGAGGATGTTGTCGAAGCGGGGATCGAAGTGCAGGAGCGTCTCGCCGACCGCGAGCTCGACCCATGTCGCCTCCACCGCGGCGAGCCGGGACAGGTGAGCGCGTTCCCACGCGCCGATGCCGTCGACGGTGAGCCCGCCCCAGACACCGTGGCGTTCCAGCGCCCGCCACGTCTCACACCGTCCGGCCATCCGCCCGGCCAGCGTCGGCAGGCCGCCGATCGGTGACGGTGTCAGCTCCCGGGCGCACACGGCCAGCGCTTCCAGCGCGGCAGCCAGCTCGCCGGGCCACCACGGTTCGTGCGGCAGGTCGCCGGGCGCCAGGTCGAAGCAGAGCAGCAGCCATCCGGCTTGCTCGCAGGTGAATCGCAGCCGGGGCGTGGGCACCGTGTCCGGCAACGCCGCCGCGACGACCGCCTCGGTCCGGTAGTCGTGCGCGTTGGCCGTATCGTCGGTGACGGCCTTGATGAACACCTGCTCGCCGGTGGACAGCGTGGCGACACCGAGAACCCCGAAGGAGAACCCGCCCGGGCGCTCCTCTAAGCTCTGCACAGCGGCGCCCAGCCGGTGGTCGACGTCCTGTCTCACGACATCCGGCAACTCGATCCAAGGGCGCCGCTGGGTCCTCATGTGCTCCAGCCAACCAGGAGCCGCCGGCCGGCAGCCAGCCATTTACGGAGGGGCATAAGGCCGCTCGGTGAGCTCCGACCGTGTACCCGGTGCTGCGACGAGATTCCCGGAGGCTTGCGGGGCTCTATCACCGCTCATCTCGGTTCCGGTGTCGTCACCGCCGCCGCTCATGGGCGGCGGCTTCCCCCTCGGTGAACCAGCTCGGGTGATCGCCCGCCACCGAGGGTGATCCACTGCCCTTGGGCGCTGCCGATGATGCGGGGAAGACTCCCGACCATGAGTACCCCTGTTCCTTTCTCCCGGGTGAAGATCCGCGTCGGCGCCGTGGTCTTCTGCGGCGGCGATGTCGCCCTGATCCGCCGTGATCGATCGACCGGTCCGCACTACACCCTGCCGGGCGGCAACGTCGAGACCGGAGAGGACCTGCTCGGCGCGCTGCGGCGCGAACTCGCCGAGGAACTGCGCCTGAAGGCGGGCCAGGCCACCGAACCCGAGCTGTGCTGGATCCAGGACCAGATGGTCACCCGGCCCGGCCCCACCCCGCCGCCCCGAAAACTCCACCTGATCTTCCGGTGCCACCTCTTCCCGGGCGTGCGAGTCACGCTCGCCACCGTCGAGTACGACGAGGTGCCCGGCGGCGGCCACGAGCCTGGGGCCATCGAATGGGTCGGCTACCGCACCACCGCCGAGCTGCCGCTGTTCCCACTGGTCGGCGGAGTGCTGTCGGCGCTGCCCCACCCGCAGGCACCTGTCGGGAACCCGTGGCTGGCGCCGATCACGGATGCCACCTACACCTGGGTCTGACCGGCAACCGCCTGCCCGCGCATCCGCGGGCAGGCGGTTGCCGGTGCGGGTGTGCGGTGGCCAGACCGCCAAGGGGGGTTCCGCGCCGCTGGTCGTGTCCGAGTGCGAAGCTGCGCATCGGTCATCACCGCATGCCCGGCAAGTGAGCCCGAGACGATCGGCTCCATGCCCGCACCGGCCCTGTGCCAGGCCGTCCGCGTCATCACCCTCGACGAACACGACCGCGTCCTGTCGCTGCGCTACGACGGAGACGACGGAGTTCAACCGCCCCGCCAGGACGACATCGTCAGCGATCTAGGCCTTGGCCCAGCGCGGCCTGCGCGTCAGCGACACGGACGTTGCACGCCTGCGCGATGTCGGCCCAGGAGACCCCGTCTGCGCGCAGGGTCTGCACCGCGTGGCGCAGCGCCGTGTCGTAGCGCAGGCGCGCCATGGCGAGCTCGTCGAGTTCGGCGGACTGCGGGCGCACCTGCACGGGCGGGACCTCATGGGTGCCCAGACGCAGGGCCAGCGCCTGTTGCGCGCTGGCCTGGAGGCCGCGCAGGGTACGGCCGTGCACGACGATGCCATGGTCATCGGCTCGCGTGATCCATCGTCGTTCCCGCCGGACGGCCGACACCACGACGACGCTCCCGTCGGTCGCGAGCTCGTCGGCGCGTTCGTCGCCGGTCACGCGCCCGCTCCCAGGAGGGCGATGACCTCATCGGCCACCGCGGCCGGAAGCTCTCCACGAGGCAGGACGAGCCGGCGGCCCGCGACCTCGTACAGGAGATGGGTGTCGCTCTCCCGCACCGGTGTGAGCCGGATCCCGCGCTGGGCGGCGGCCGCGTTCACCCGCTCCCAGCCCGAGATTCTCCGCTCCCGCAGACGCGCGGTCACCAGCTGCGTCTCCCGCCACTCCCCCAGCGGCACGATCACCGGGTGGGCCGGCTCGCGAGACCACACCCAGTCGGCGATGGGGTTGCTCCGGCCACGGTTGGTGCGAGCTGCGCACCGGTTGAACACCTGATAGCCGGTGTATTTAGGCTGGGCGAGCATCCGCTGGACCCGGGCCCGCCGCCACAGCACCTGCCCCTCTGCCAGCGGATGCCGATCAAGGTCGGCGGCCAGCATTCGGAGGATCTCGCCGTCCCCCAGCCGTTCGACTCGGCGGAGCCGGAACACCTCCTGCACAGTTTCGACGCGACGCGAGTCCGGGTGCAACGTAAGACGCATCTTGGGCCGGCCCCCGCCGAACCGGTTGGCCGCCGGAGGCGCGTCCGGGTCCACCACGGCGATGTAGCCGTAGCAGGGTGGGCCGTGCCGGTACCCGTTGGCGGCGTGCTGGCGCTGGCCGCGCATGGACATCTCCAGCAGCTCGTGCCGGGTGATCTCGGCCCGGACCTGTTCTGCGCGGCGCAGCCCCAACTGCCCCGTGGTCATGCCGCCGCGGGGTTCATTCGCGCACTCCAGCGTCACCCCACGCGAGGCCAGGTGGTGTTCGACTTGAAGGCTGGGCAGCATGTCGCGGGCGACGCGGCCGATGCGTTCGCACACCACCCGGTCGATCTCGCCGCGCTCAACCCATTCCAGCAACTCGCGCAGTCCGCCGTCGCGGGGCACGGGCACGCCAAGGCGTGCGTAGTCGTCAGCGGAGCCCTGGCTGCGCTCGTCCAGGCCGAGCATGCCCGACTCCACGTCCCAGAAGTAAGCGGCGAACTCCTCATCGGGCGTCAGCAGCGCGGATGCTTCGGCGAGCTGCCCGGCGATTGAGGAGCGGGGGTCTTGGTTGTCTTTGGTGGAGCAGCGGCCGATGAACGCTGTCCTGGCCGGCCGCGTGCTGGCGGCGGTCTGGTAACCAGGCAGGTCACTGAGGTCGATCGGGGCATCGAACATGGGTGGGCCCGTCCTTGCGTGGTCGAGGGGACGCCGAGGAGAGCCATCGTTCGATGATGGCTCCACCCCCACATGCGTGGGGAGCATCCCCGCGACGGCGGGGCCGATCGGCGGCCGAGGCAGCGGCCGCCGGTGATGTCCGTGCATCATGCCCGGCATGCGGGGTGTGATCGCGAGCGGAACGAGCCTTACGGTGCCATGGGTGCCCCGCGCATGGCAAGCGCCGCAGGCACCCTGTGCCCTCTTTCCCAGTTGACGGCACTGGTCGTAAGGGTTGTGCCCTCAGCGCGCGATGCGTTCGGGCCGCCGCTGGAAGGTCATCGGCTGGAAGAACGGGAAGTCGATGACGCCTCATAGGTCGTCTCCGGTCCGCTGCGGTCGTTGGCCGGGTGTGCGGCGGGCAGCGATCAGGCGTCCCGGGCGTCACCGACAGGGCGCCCCTCGGTGGCCAGCCAGGAAAGCCACGCTTGGGGGTCCTGCCACGCGGAGACCGGTACGCCGGCCTGATTCAGCGCGCCGGGGTAGGCGCGGTCGTAGGCCGCGGCCCAGGTGATCGCGCAGTCCGGTGGAGCGAGCATCCACGAGGCCATGACCGCATCTGGATGCAGGACGCCGAAGATGGTGGTGTCGTCGAATCGGCCTGCTGCCAGGCCGCGTTCCAGCAGGCCGCGCCAGCAGATGGTCAGGGTCTCAGGCGCGATGTGTTCACCGTGGGGGGTCGCGTCGCCGAAGGTCACCTCCAGAGGGAGCACATCTTGGCGGATCTCCGCCCAGACGGCGGGCAGACCGAGCAGCCGCGCGGTATGCAGCCGGTGCGCGCCGTTGCTGCCCAGGTGATACAGCGGTCCTGCCGGGCCGGGGACGCGCACGATATCGATGGGATCGTCCAGCAGGCTCCAGACATTCAGCGCATGCTCCAGGTCACCGCTCAACAGTGCCTCGGTCATTGCTGGCACCGTTGCGGGGCGATGGTTGGCGAAGTCGTTCCACTGGCGGGAACCGGTGTGAGCTTGCTCCGCTTTGGCGGACACCTTCGGTGGTCACGTCCAGCGAAGTGGTGTATGAGCCGGCCTTCGCGTGATCCTGTTTCTGCAGGTTAAGCGGTAAGTGTCTGCGGCAGCGGATTCTGCCCCGGTGTGTCGCCCGCGATCAGGCGCAGCCGGACTTTGGCCAGCACGTCCAGCCCCATGTAGCGGCGGGCCTCGGTCCACTCATCGGTCTGCTCGGCCAGCACCGCACCCACCAGGCGCACGACCGCAGCCCGGTCCGGGAAGATGCCGACCACGTCGGTGCGGCGGCGGATCTCCTTGTTCAACCGCTCCTGCGGGTTGTTCGACCACACCTGCCGCCAGACCTCGCGCGGGAAGGCGGCGAAGGCCAGCAACTCCTCCCGGGCCGCGTCCAGATGCGTCGCCGCGGCCGGATACTTCGCCTCCAGCGCCTCGACGACCCAGGCATGCTGGGAGCGCACGGCCTCAGCCGCAGGCTGGTCGAAGATCGTGCGCACCAGGGTCGCCACCCACGGCTGCGCCGACTTGGGCACGCTCGTGAGCAAATTCCGCAGGTAGTGCGTTCGACAGCGCTGCCAGGCCGCACCCGCCAGCACCGCACCGACCGCCTCCACCAGACCGGCGTGGGCATCGGAGACCACCAGCTGCACCCCCGACAGGCCCCGCGCCACCAGACTGCGCAGGAAGCCCAGCCAGCCCGCGCCGTCCTCGGCCGAGGTCACCTCCAGCCCCAGGATCTCCCGGCGGCCGTCGGCGTTCACGGCGGTGGCGACCAGCACGTGCACGTTCACCGTGCGCCCGTCCTCGCGGACCTTCTGCGTCAGCGCGTCCAGCCACACGAACGCATACGGGCCACCGTCCAGCGGCCGGGTCCGGAAGGCTTCCACCTGCCCGTCGAGCACCTTGGCCATCTCCGAGACCTGGCTCTTGGAGATGTGCTGCACCCCGAGTTGCTCGATGAGCTTGTCGACCCGGCGGGTGGAGACGCCCAGCAGGTAGCTGGTGGCCACCACGCTGATCAGGGCCTGTTCGGCCCGGCGGCGGCGCTGCAGCAGCCAGTCCGGGAAGTAGGTGCCCGAGCGCAGCTTGGGGATGGCGAGCTCGACGGTGCCGGCGCGGGTGTCCCAGCCGCGGCTGCGGTAGCCGTTGCGCCGGTTGACGCGGTCTTCGCGGCGCTCGCCGTACGCGGCGCCGCACAGGCTGTCGGCCTCGGCCGACATCAACGCCTCGGCCATGGTCTTCACCATGGAGCGCAACAGATCCGGGTCGCTGGTCTGAATCTGCTCCGCCAGCCAGGCGGCAGGGTCCACACTGTTGGGCACGGCCATCGCTTTCTTCCTTCGATCTTGATGTCGCAATCACGAAGGATCACGCGATGGCCGTCTTCATGTCCGGCGGCACGCCTGTGTGCTGGGGAAACTCTTACACCACTTCCATGGACGCAACCCGGGTGGCCGACTGCACGGTCAACGACCGCGACCTGGCCGCAGCGCTGTATGTCGTGCCGCCCTACCGGCCTCAGGACGCCGACGCCAACGCCGCGGCGCTGGCCGCCTTCTGTGATGGGCTGGGTGCGCACTTCGGCACCGCGCGGCGGGGACTGGTCCTGGGCGAGATCAAGGAGATCAGCGTCACCGCCTACGGTCGGCAGATCAAGCTGTGTCACCTGCGGACGCCGCTCTACCTGCGCAGCGAGCTGATGGAGCGCATCCGCGCCTCTTACCGGCCGGTGTTTTCCGCGGCCGCCGGGACGCGGGCCCGCCAGGTGGTGCTGGCCGCGGTCGAGCGCACCCCCAAGGGCGCGCTGAAGGTGGTGGACATGGCCGCGATGCTCACCACGGCGGCCTACGTTCCCGTCGAGTCCTCTCACGAGCTGCGCATGGCCGAGGCGCTGGACGCCGCGCGCCGCTGCTACCTCAAGCCGTTGCGCTACGGCGGCCAGGAGGTGTTCCCGGACTTCGTGCTGACCGACGTCGCCCCGCGGGTGTATGTGGAGGTGTACGGGGTGCGCGGCCGCGAATCCTATGAGGTGCGCAAGCGTGTCAAGCAGGAGCACTACCGCACTGCCGGCGTCAATGTGATCGAGTGGGAGGTCGCCGAGCCCCTGCCGGATCTGTCTCGCCGGTAGGCCGGGTGCGATCTGCAGGGGTGGCCAAGCGTTCGGATCGCGCTTGGAGCGCGAAGGGCGTCAGGGATGCGGCCGTTGGGTCAAGATGGCGTCGACCTGGCTGTAGCGGCGCACCCAGTCGGCCAGCTCGACATCGATGTAGCCGAGCAGGACGAGGATCGCCTCGTGGTCGGCCTGCAGGTGCCGGTGGTGGATCGGGCCGTGGTGGGCGATCTTGTTGCGCAGCACCCGCAGGTAGTCCAGCTGCCGGTGCAGGTCTCTGCGGCCGCCCCGGTAGCCGGGAAAGGCCCGATACAGTCCCGTGCGCCACAGCCGCTGGTCGTAGTTGTTGCCCGGGCCCAGCAGGGAGACCCAGAACCCGAACGACAGCTCGCTGACGATCTGCTGGGCGGTGGCGGGGACACCCTGGCGGCGCAGCTGGGCCTTGAGGTCGCGGATCTTCTGCTGGGCGCCGAAGTGCAGGTTGGCGGCGGGTTCATCCCACCAGGCGTCCGTACCGAACAGGGCGTGCATCTCCCGGTCCAGCACGCTGCGCACCGCGAGCTCGAGGTACTGCAGGCTCGGATAGAAGGCTGCGCTGATCTGGGTGTTCCAGCAGTGCAGCCGCAGCGCCGCGATGGTCTGCCCGCCGCACAGGGCCTCGTACTCGCCGAGGCGTCCCTGCGACAAGATCCCTCGCAGTCGCTGGGCTTCGGCGTCCTTCACTCCGTTGACCTCTCCCCCACCGATCGTCGTCCGGGTGCTACCATGGCCGCATAAGCCCCGGTCTTGCCTCTGCGAAAGCACGCAGCCGGGGCACAGCCATTTCTGGGCGGTCCGATCCCATCACGCACGGCCCCGGTGTGTCGGCACAACCGGTGAAATTCCCGGCTGGACCGACCACGCTGTGCAGGAGCGGCCGCCCTGGCGTCGCGCACGTCCATCGGGGATGAAGCCGGTCAGGGACGGACCGGCTTCTTTTGCTCTGCGGGGCCGTTGACGCGGGCGCGGTGGCCACGCGGGCCCGCGGAAGGTCATAGGCGTATGGCCGGTGGCTCGGTGGAGGCGGCCGGATGGCCGGCGTCGGGCGGCTCATAGGCGGGTTGAACGACGGAGTGAACGTGGTGCGGCTGGCGGGCGGTCAGGGTGGCGAGTTCCCGGGCGGCCACGGCGAGCATTTGGCGGGTGTCCAGGCCGGGGCGGGCGAGGGTGTCGGTGATCCGGATGACGGCGGTGGTGGCGCAGGCGAGGGCGGAGGCTTCTTGGATCTGCTGGACCAGTTCCAGGTACCAGGGGACTGCGCCGCCGGGGTCGGCAAAACGCTGCCGGAACTCGGTGACTGCTTGCCGGTCGGGGGTGAGCAGGCCGGCGTGCTGGGCCTGGTTCATCACGGTGACCAGGTCGATGGCCTCACCGTGGTCGGCCATCGTGGTCAGCAGCGCGAACAGCCGGGCGCGGCCAGGATCGGTGAAGTCCTCGGGGTCCAGCAGCGTGCGGACTTCGGGGATGCGGCGCGGGTCGGCGATCAGGGCGGTCAGCAGCTGGTCTTGCTGATTGAGGTGAGCGGGAGCCACGGGGAGCGGGGCGGCGAGGTCGGTGCCGTCCGGCAGCGGGACGGCGGCCAGGTCGGGGACGTTGAGCCGGGCGGCGAGGTTGGTGATGACGGTTTTGACGTTCTCGGTGACGGCGAGCAGGGAGGCGGCGTCTTCGCTGTCGATCTTCTCGCCGCGCAGGTGCGCATCGGCCAGGCCGGCCAGGCGGGCGGTGTGCAAGGCGAGGGCGCGCCGGGTGTCGGCTTCGACGACCAGCAGGGCGTAGCTGGTGGCGTGGCCGGGGACCGGGCAGGCCTGCATGAGGTCGTGCAGGTAGGAGGCGGTCAGGCCCGGCACGTGCTGCACGCGCTCGAAGACCGCCATCGCAAGCGGTTCGGCCGGGTCGGCGTGTCCAGCGGCTTGGGGACCGGCCTGGGCGTCGGCATGGGTCAGCAGTGCGGTGTAGAGCTCCTGGTGGGCGGGGCGGGCGAAGTCGGCGGCCTCCAGCCAAGAGCGCACCTGGCCGAGCTGCTCCGGCTCCAGCAGCAGCGCGCCCAGCAGGGCTTGTTCGATGTGGATGTCCAGCCCGGTCGGTGAATACAGCGCGCCGACCTGGTCGGTCAGGGTGGTCATGGTGGTCTCATCCCTGCCGGAGCGCTCACATGGACGCCTTGGCCTCGGGTGGTCCGCTCACCGCCGCGCGATCGGGCGGGGGCGGGACGTAGGCCATGCTGTCACTGACGGTCACTTTTCGTGAGTCGGCCAAGCGCGCGAGCGGCCCCTCCAGGCGCTGCAGAGTGGCCAGGGCGGTACCGATAGCGGCTGAGGGAGTGGCGGTGCGGGTGGTCACCGCGGTGATGACCTTCTGGGTCTGGGCGCTGACGTAGGCGGCGGCGTCGGCGGCGACCAGATCCCGGGCCAAGGGGATGGCGTGGCCGGGTTCGGCTTTCGCGCAGCGGGCCATGAACCGGTCGGCCTGGCGGGCGCTGATGGCCACCTGCCGGTTGGCCTCGAACAGCACCGTGGGCGCGTCGATCGGCTGGCCGCGGTCGCTCAGGACCACCAGGGCGGTGTAGATCTCGGCGCGGCCGGGCGCGGTGAAGTCCTGCGGATCCAGCCAGTCGCGCACTTCGGCGACCTGTCCCGGGTCGGCGACCAGGGAGGCCAGCAGCCGGTCCTCGGTGCGGGCGGTACCGTCCAGGAAGGCCAGCGGCGCGCGCAGCGCGGCCAGGCCGCGCTGCAGCAGGGACGGGGCCTGCCGAGCATCCAGGACGTCGTCGGCTCCGTCCTCGGCGGCTGCTTCAGTCAGGATCTCCGGATCCAGCCTCCAACGCTCGGCCAGCTGGGTGAGGACCTGACGGGTGGCGGTGATCTGCGCATCAGCCTGCTCTGCGGGCACGTGGCTGTCCATGGCGGCGGCGATGCGCTGAGCATGGTGGGCGATGACGCGCCGCGTTTCACCCTCCAGCACCATGACGGCGTACTCGGCGGATTGGGAGGGCGTAATGGGGGTGGCGGCGATCTGGCCTACCCAAGCGCTGCTGCGACCGGTGGCGATGGCGGCGTCTTCCACGGCGCGGCGCAGGGCGTTCCAGCCGTCGATGACGGTCAGATCCAGTCCGTCATCGCGGCTGGCGTCGATGATGGCCTGCATGAGCTCTTGGTGACCGGGGTCGCCGAAGTCGGCTGCTTTGACGCCGGTGAGGGCCAGGGTCGCGCGGATCCGGCGGGGGTCGCGCAGCAGGGAGGCGAGCAGGGCGCGTTCGGCGTACAGGTCCGGGGTCATCGCGCGGCCTCGCCGTCGACCGGGACGCTCGCCAGCGGCATGCCGGCCTGCTGGCGGGCGACGGCGGCCTGAGCGGTGGTGTATTTGGCCAGGCGGCGATCGAGGTCGGCGGTCAGCTGGGGGTCGGGGACGCGCACGTAGATGCCGGCGCTTTCGTCACCGAGCCACCAGGTGCCGTCAATGCGTACCGCGGGTGTGCGGCCCAGACGCTCGGCGTGGCCGGCCTCGACCAGGGCGGTGATGTCGGCGGTGGGCAGGATGTCCGGCTGCGGTTCAGCCGGAGCGGTCGGGGTGGGCATGGGCGTCTCCGGTTCGATGAGGAAGGTGATCGGCAGTGCCGGGGCGGTCGCCCAGGCCGAGGTGAGGATCCAGGTGGCGAAGTCCATCCCGGGCAGGGTGCCGCGCTGGTCGTCGTGGCTGCCGCGCAGGCATTTGCCGGGATAGCCCAGGGCGGGGGCGTGGCGGGCCAGCGCGTCGTAGAACGAGATCAGCGGCAGGTCGCTGGCGGGAGCGTGGGTGCGGATCCACTCGGCGTACAGCGTGGTCAGGATGTCGAGCGGGCCGGGATGCAGGTACCAGCAGGCGGGGATCTTGTCTTTCAAATCGAGCGGGGGTTCGCTGTGGCGCTCGCGCAGCCAGTCGACCCAGGCGGCCATCTGCGTCATGTGCGCCCGCCGCTGGTCGGGCTCCATGGCCTCCCACATCCACCGCGGCGCGACCGGTACGGCCGGCTCGGGGATCCCGCCGGGCTGGTCTGCGAGATCCGGGGATGCGGCGGGCAGGCGATGGGCGGGCGGGGTGGGCACGAACGCCGACGCGGGCTGACTCATGGGGTTTCTCCTTTGGCCAGGGCCTTGAGCGCAGGCTCGCCGAAGCAGGTGCGCATGCGCACGCGCATCGGCGGCAGGTTGGCGTACTGCATGACCGCGTGCCATTCGGGCAGCTGCTGCAGCAGGTGCACGGGGGCGAGCTCGTCTTTTTGCGGCTGGGTGGAGACGCCGAACCGGCCGTCGTTGCCGGTGCTGTGGCTGGGGCGCTCAGCCACCTCGTTGCCGATCATCTGGGAGAAGTACTGCAGCGTGGACATGTCGCCCATGCCGGGCAGCAGCAGCCGCAGCTTGGACTGGGACAAGATGGTGCGGGCCGAGTCGTTGCCGTAGCGGGTCTGCAGCTGGGCCAGGTCGTGCCAGACGGTGATGAGCTGGATGCCCATGCCGCGCGCGGTGGTCAGCAGCGTCGGCAGGCCGGAGTAGCGGAACACGTTGCCCGCCTCATCGAGCGCCAGCAGCAGCCGCGGCTGGAGCGGGCCGGTGCGCTCATAGGTCTGCTCGGCCTCGTGGATGATGGAGGCGACCAGCGCGGTGAACATCGGCGCGAGCGCGTCGGCCTGGGAGGGCGGCGCCACGATGCACACCGTGCCCTTTTCGCGCAGGAGTTGTTCGGCGGTGAAGTCGCTGGTGGTGGCGCTGTCGCGGATGCGCGGGCGGGCGTAGGCGTCGACGACGGCCGCGGCGGTGAACAGCACCGAGCCCACCCCGTCGGGGTGCAGCCGCCAGGTGGCCTCGTAGTTGTCGGCCATCTGCTCGTAGCCGTGCTCCATCAAGATGCTGCGCACATCACGCCGCGAATCCTGGCCGTCCAGGCACCAGCGGTAGAACTTGTCGACGCCGCCGTCGGACAGCTGGGCGGCCATCAGCACGGGCCCGACCAGGGAGCGGGCCTTGAGCACCCAGGGGCGGGTACGCGGGTCGTCGGTGATGGCCGAGGCGTCGCACAGCCAGCGGGCCATGCGGTCGGCGGCTTCCTCGTCGGTGGCGTAGGTGGTGGGTGACCAGCGGGCCGGTCGCATGAACGACAGGCCTTCGGGGGCCACCACCCAGACGGGCCCGTGCTTGCGCCGCGCTTTGATGATCCATTTCAGGTCGGGGCCTTTGGCGGTGGAGACCACGCACGGGCCGTTCCACTCCAAAACGTTGGGAATGATCAATCCCAGCGTTTTTCCTGATCCGTTGGGGCCGAACACGGTGGCGGAGATGCAGTCGTCTCCGGCGAGCAGACTGCGGGTGCGCATGCTGCGCCCGGCGACGATGCGGCCGGGCCGCTCGGCGGGATCCTCGGGCACGGTGATGCGCTGCTCGTGCTTGGGCGTGGCCCAGGCGGCGCCGCGGTTGCCGCGCTGGGCCAGGTGCTCGCGCAGGGCGCTTGCGGCCAGGTAGACGGCGGCGCCGGTCACGGTCAGCAGCAGCGTCAGCAGACCCCAGAACACGCCGGCCTCCAGCGGCGGCTGGCCGGTGGCGCGCTGCCAGGAGGCGGCCGCATCGGCCGATGTCGCCAGGAACACCACGAACGCCAGGGCGTCGTCGAAGTCGCCGGTGCTGCCGGCGGCGGCCGCGGCGGCGAGCCCGGCCAGCCACACCAGCAGCACCAGGCCGACCAATGCGGCGAAGAACGCGAACGCCAGGTAGTAGGGGTCGTTGCCGGTGCTGGAGGGCGCCGGGGCCGGGGAGGTGGTCATGGGCGCGCCCCGCTTGCTCCGTTCGCCCCGCGCGAGGCCCGGCGACCGGTCCGCCGCCCGGAAGCGGGAGCGGCCGGTTCGGCAGGCGGGTCGGTGCCGACCGGCAGGGTCAGCTGCTCCCCCGGCCCGGGCGGGCCCGCGGAAGCGGGCGGCTGGTAGTCGGTGTGGGTGAAGCGCGCCTCGGCCGAGGAGCGCACGTGCTGGATGAGGAAGGAGCGCCGCCCGGCGACCTTCCACAGGCCGATACCAGGCCGCAGGTCGGTGACGATCTGCTCCTCGGTGGCGTTCAGTCCGAAGTAGCGGGTGCACAGCGGCACCTGGCCGCTCTTTTGCTGATACAGCACCACGGTGCCGGTGTCGGCGATCAGTCCCAGGGCCAGGGATTCGCGTTCGCTTCCGGCGTCGCCGGCGGCGTGCAGGTCGGCGGGCTGGTGGAAGACCAGCACGTTGGATACCAGGTTCTGGCGGGCGAGCTTGCGCATCGACTGATACCAGCGCAGCGTGCCCAACGTCAGGTCCGCCCAGGCCTCGTCGGAGACGACGAAGCGGCGCCGCCCGTCGCGCTGGCCGAGCGCCGACTGCAGCCAGGAGGTGGCGCAGATGCGCACCAGCGGCAGCGCCGAGCGGCGCTGGGCGAGGATCCGCGACAGGTTGATGACGATGAGCCGTGAGTGGGGTCCGGCGTCGATGTTGGTTTCGGCGTCGAACATGCCGCGCAGGTCGCCGTCGACGAGCCGCTGCATGCCCATGATCAGGTCGGCGGTCTTGTCGCGCAGCTCGGCGCGGGTGATGGGCAGCTGGTCGACCAGGCGCTGGGCGGGGTCCATCATGGCGTTGATGACGTCGCCCAGGACCGGCACGCGGGGCCGGTCGGCGGCCGCCACGGCGGCGACCGGACCGCCATGGGGATCGAGGCTGGGACGCAGGTGCAGGGCGCCGTCGGTGACCTCGGCCATGGCGATCTTGCACAGGGTGTGCTCCGCCTGACTCAAGGGCCGGTCCAGCACCGCGGTGCCCAGCGCCACCAGCATGGCCAACTGCCGCTCAGCCACCAGATCCGGATCGCTCGAGCCGAGCGGCCCGGCATCGAACGGGTTGAGCCGGGCCGGCAGACCCGGCCCGAGGAAGACCGGAGATGCGCCGACGAAGTCGGCCAGGTCGGAGTACTCGTCCTTGACGTCGGTGATGTAGGCGTCGCGCCCGAACTCATACCCCCGGGCGATCATGCATTTGACCAGCGTGGATTTGCGGGAGCCGATCTCACCGAGCACCATCAGGTTGGGGTTGGTGACCAGCCCGGCGTCGTAGTACTCCCACGGGTCGTAACACCAGGTGCCGCCGCCGAGCAGGTTGTGGCCGACCAATGGGCCGAGCGCGCCGGCCCCGGCGTCGGCCATCCACGGGTAGACGGCCTGCAGCACGTCGGTGGTGGCCCGGTGCGGCGGCAGGTGCAGGCGGCGCAGCTGGCGGCCGGACATCGGGCGCAGCGCGCCGTCGCCGAGCACGCCGGGCACGGTTTCGGCGGCCCAGGTGGGGCCGGGCCGGGCGGCGGTCGCAGCCCTGGTGCGGCGCACCCGCGGGACCTGGACGTCGACCTTGGCCAGCGGCCCGTCAGGGCGGGAACGGCGCTTCAGCCACATGCGATCCTCCGGGAGGTGGAAGGGGCGGCCGCAAGACGGCGGAGCCCGGGAAAGGCCGGGCGCGCCGCAAGCGACCGGCAGGGGAGACCTCGCCCGCGAAGCCGAGGAAGGCCGGTCATCGCATCAGCCCGTAGCGCAGGCCCCGCCCGAGCGGGAGCGTGGCGGCGAACGCGGCATCCTGCTCCATGTACAGCCGGCGCAGCTTCAGGCCCCGGGCGTTGATCTCGATGTCACCGCAGGCCCGATCGAGGTCTTTGAGGGTGGGGGCGGAGACGCGTACCAGGCCCAGGAACCGGTAGGGGGCGTGTCCGGCGGCCAGGGCGTCGTCTTGGCGGCGGCGGGTGGCGCGCTCGTGCCGCTCGCGCGCCGAGGTGCGAAACCCCCAGCGCTGGCGGATCCCGGCGTCGGAGTCCTTGGTGGTCTCCGCGCGCGCCAGCTCGTCTTCGGCCTTGCGGGCATCGCGCGGCTCCAGCAGCACGCTGACGGTGCGCTCGCAGTGGGTGTGCAGCAGCAGCTGCTCCAAAAAGGCGCTGGTGACCGGGCGGCGCGGCCATTCACTGATCCAGTAGACGGCGTGGTAGCTGCCGTCGGTGCGGTAGTAGGCGGCGTGGTTGCCGTCGCAGCCCATCGGCCCGGCCTCGGCCACCGCGATGCCGCCGCCGCGCTGGGCGTCCGGTCCGGCGGCCTCGATCGCCCAGCGCGAGCCGGGGTCGTAGGCGGTGCGCAGCAGCGCGGCGATCTGGCGGGGCGCCAGCGCGCCGTCGACGTCGACTCCGGCGCCGAGCAGGTCGCGCTGGATGGCCTGGGCCTGGGTGATCAGGTGGGCGCAGGCGCCGGCGTCACCGCCGCCCAGGGTGCGGATCTGGCGGCGGATGCGGGCCGGGTGGATGGTCAGGCCGATGTAGGTCTCGTGGCGCTGGGTGACGGGGCGGGCGGCTTCCAGCAGTTCCCGGTAGGAGTCGCGGGTGGCGGTGCTGCCGCGGCCGCCGCCGCCCAGCCAGTAGCGGGCCAGCGCGTCGCCTGAATCGGGGACGGCGGCGTCCAGCAGTTGCACGCGCACGATGCCGGTTCCGGGCGCGGCCAGCGCCGCGAGCGTCTCGCCCCAGCGCAGCAGCCGTTGGTCTTGTTCGGCCGGGGTGAGCAGGTGGAAGGCGCTGCCGCGGGTGGCCAGGAGGAGGGTGTAGAGGCCGCGCCGCCGGTCTTTGACCACGCCGACCTTGCGCGGGCCGTGACGGGTGTGCACGTGCGCGGTGATGATCGCCAGTCCGGCCAGCTCGCCGGGCAGCTCCAAGGGCTCGGCGGCCGGCGGACGGCCGCTGTTCTTGCCGGTGCCGCGGCGCTGCTCGCGCGCGGTGCTGGGATGTTCGGCGGCGGGCCCGCCGCGGAACTGGCTGTAGCCCAGGGCGCGGCGGAGCGCGAAGGCGGCCGCGATCGGCAGCCAGTGCGCGATCGGCCGCTCGGCGATCGGCACCCAGACCGCCACCACGGTGGCCGCCACGAGCACCAGCCCGGCCACCAGCCCCCAGGGTCCGGCGGCGGCCAGGCGGATCAGCAGGAACAGGGCGGCGAACAGGGCCAGGATCGAGCCCATGCCCAACCCGAGCACCACGCCGGTGCTCTCCCTCGGGCCGAAGGTGTAGGTGAAGCGCTGGTAGGGCGAGGCGTCAGGGGTCATGGCTGCTCTTTCGGCGGGGGCGGCGGCGGGTCAGGCGCAGGCGGAGACGACGGCGGGGGCGGCGGTGCAGGGACCGGTTCGGCGCCCTCGTAGCCGCGCAGTTCCCGCACCGTGCGGGGCGGGAGCGGCGGCGGGGGCGGGGTGGCCGTCCGTCCAGGTCCAGGGGGTGGGGGAGGTCCGCCCAGTGGTGGCTGCACCGCCGCAGGGACGGGGGTATAGGTGCGCTGCACCGGCGGCGGCAAAGGCGCGGTGGGTGGCGGTGCGCCGGAGCCGGGTTCGGTGGAGGCCGGTGGGGTGCCGTTGGGAGTGGAGGCAGGGGGTGGGGCGCCGTTAGGGGTGGAGGTAGCTGGTGGGGCGCCGGGAGAAGCCGGGACCGGATTGCCGTTGCCCGTGCCCTCAGGCGAGGCCTGAGGTGTGGCCGGTTGCGGGCGGGCGTGGCGTCCCGGCCCAGAGCCGGGTGAGCTGCCTGCCGGAGGCGAATTGCCTGCCCCGGTGTGCGGGATGTGCACCGGGTGGCCCATGCGGCGCAGCACCTCGGCGTCGATCGGTTTGACCGCGCCGTTGCCGCGCTCGGCAGGGGTGTTCTGCTCCCCACCGGGCGGGGTGGTCTCCTGCTGACCGGGTTCGCCCAACTGCGGCATCGGGGTACGGCCGCCGCCCATCATCGCTCCCCCGGCGGCGCCCGCGCCCTTGGCGGCCAGGCGTGAGACCATGCCCACCGCCTTGCCCGCGGCCGCCATCGTGGCGCCGGCGGCCGCCTGGCGCAGGCCTTCCCCGGTGCCGCCGGGGCTGAGGGCGCCGTTCACCAGGCCGATGAGCTTCATGACCATGAACGGGGAGAAGGCGCCCAGCCAGAAGAAACCGACGGCCACCAGCAGGTCGTCGGGAGAATCGGCCGATTCCAGCTGACCGGCCGCCATGCGCAGCACCACGATGATGACCGGCTTGGTCACCAGCAGGCAGATGATGGTGTCGCGCAGCCGGACCGTCCACACCCGGGCGCCGCTCCACACGCTGCCCGCGGCGGCCAGCGGCCACATCATCACGCACAGGTCGACCAGCATGCGGCGGATGACCATCTCGACCCAGATGACCGCGAGCGCGAACAGCATCGCCAAGCTGATCAGCACCATCAGCACGAACGGCTGCTCGGGCGAAGGGTTGGCCGATAGCTTCCACAGGTAGCCGACGGGGGTCAAGATGCGGCGGGTGATCGCATCCCAGCCGCCCTCGCCGAGGAAGAGCACGCAGAATTCATCGATCAGCCGGTGGGCCAGCATCACGATCGCCACGATCAGCCCGGTGGTGACGCCTGCCGACAGCACGCGGACCAGGGTGCGGCCGAGTTCGGCGCCGTCGCGGCTGAGCGCGGCGAACAGCACCGATACCAGCAGGGCGATGAGGGCGACCATCGCGGCCAGCGCGCGGGTGGTGCCGTACAGGTCGGTGAACCACTGCGTGCGCAGGTCGAGCCTGCCGTGTTCTTCGATGGCGGTGGTGATCTTTTGGGCCAGCCAGATGGTGGTCTCGCTGATCAGCGTCAAAAGGGAGGTCTGGACGTCTTTGACCAGGCAGTTCGGGTCGATGTTCCCGGCGAGCTGGTCGCACCAGAAATCAACGTCGCGCGTGAACACGCTGGGGGACGGACTGGGGGCCGGGGCCGTGGCAGGAGCAGATGGCGAGCGGGTGCCCGGCGGCGAGGTCGACGGGCGCGCCGACGGACGCGCCGACGGGCGCGCTGAGGGGGGCTGCGTGGCCGGGGCCGGGCTGCGCGCACCCGTGGGAGCGGGCTGCGGGACCGGCTGCGGGGTCGCGCCGGCGGACGGGGCGCCCACGAGCCCAGCGATCACCAGGACCAGCACGTGCACGGCCACGATGGCGGCGCGCCGGACCCACCGCCCGCCGGCCGCGCGAGCGACCGGCAGACGGCATGCGCTCGCGCGCCGTCTAGGAAGGGGCATAGTCCGGCGCCACCGAATCCGACAGCAGCTCCCGTAGCTGCTCGCTGAGCAAGATGACGTTGTCGCCGTTGACCGGCTGCCAGCCGCCGTCGGGCGGGGTGTATCCGGCCGGGATGGGGCCGATGGCGGCGCTGCTGCGGTAGCTGCGGACCTGCCAGCCGACCGCGGTCCAGGTCAGCTCCACCCGGGCCAGGCCGTGGCCCAGCGTGGCGGGCTGGGCGGAGCCGGCCAGATACAGGGCGGCGAACACGGTCACGGTCGCGCGGCGGGCCTCGAGGCGCTCGGCGCGCAGCGCGACCGGTACGGCGCGCAGCCCGTAGCGGACCCCGCGCTCGGCGTCGTCGCGCAGCGCGACCATGGACGGGGCCGCGGCCTCGCGTTCCAGCAGGGCGCGCAGCTGCGGGCGGTGGGCGGGCGCGGCCAGCACCTGCACCAGCCAGGCCCGGCCGTCAGCCGACAGCAGATGAGGGGAGCCGATCAGCGCCACCGCGCGCGCGGCCGCCGCCAGCGCGCTCTTGCGATGGTCGGCCGTGCTCGCCGGTGTCGCGGTGGCCGGTACGGCAGGCGGTGGCGCGCCGGTCACGGAAGGGGCGCTCGTCGATGCGGCCGCCGCGGGCACCGGAGCGCTGCTGAGGCGCCCGGCCCACCAGGCCACCAGGACGGCCAGCAGGGCGGCGACGGCGGCCATGAGCCGGATCCGCCCGGCCGGTGACACCTAGAACTCCCGGCCGATGTTGTACATCCAGATCACCAGCTGCGGTCCGGCGCCCAGCAGCAGTCCGGCGATCAAGGAGGAGAAGATGCCGGTACGGCCGACTGAGCTGGCGTAGGGATTGCCGAACCAGCGACCCGCAGCGATGATCATCAGGGAGATCACCAGCCCGACCAGTGATCCGATCAGCGCATACGAGATCAGGCCGCCCACCATCTCCTCGAAGGCGCTCATGCCGGGCAGTGTCCGGTTCGGGGCGATGTCGAGGTTGACCCCGGACGGACTGGACGGACGCGGTGGTGCGGGTGATGGCGTGAGCGCCTGCCCGAGCTGCGCGTGCAGCTGGAGCCCGTGGGTGCGGGCCGTCGCCAGCAGCCGGTGCGCGTGCTCGCTCAGGTATGTCGCGTCCATGTGACCTCATCCGGTGCAGTAGCGGTCCGCTGACGTTGACAGCGCCACTTTACAAATTTTACGGACGGTGGGCTATTTTTACGGACACGATTGGTGAAAGGCAATGGATCACCGGCAGAAGGCGGAACCTGCGAATGCGAAACTCGATGTGTGGACGCCCTTTCCCGGGGCCGCGGCCGCCCGCCCCGCGGCCAGGCCCCCGCCGACCTGCTGCCCGCCGACGGACCGGTGTGGACGACGACCCATGTGGCCGCCTTCCAGGGCGTCGACGAGCGCACCGTGCGCCGCGCGGCGGCCCGGGGCGACCTGCACCACCTGCGCCTGACCTCACGGGTGCTGCGCTTTTCCCGCCCGTGCCTCATGGAGCACCTGCACGGCCGCTCGTGCGCCGACCTCGTCTACGACGAGGAGATCCTGGACGCCGAGCAGGCGGCCGCCCTGCTGGGCGTCGGCATGACCACGCTGCTGCGCGCCGCCGCCGCCGGCGTCATCCCGAGCCGGCACCTGGCCGGTACCTGGCGCTTTTCCCGCGCCGCGCTGCTGCGCTGCCTGTGCCCGGAGCCGCCCGCCACCGGATAGACCGCTTGGTCGCGCGGGCTCCCGCACTGCGGGTCACCCTGCTGGTACTCACGCTCATCACGCTCCTGGGCGGATGCACCAGCGACCCGTCCTCCCCTGCGGCGGCCGCGCCGAGCGCCTCCCCGCCGCAGGGGAGCCTGCCCGCCTCCAGCGCCGGGCCCGGACCGGCCTCGGCCGCCCAGCAGCGCGCCGCGGTGGCCGCCGCACGCCGCTTCACCCGCCGCCTGCTCACCTACAGCCACCTGTCCCCCGCCGAGTTGGCGCCCTCGGTGCGGCTGCGCGGCCTGATCACCCACCGCTACGCCGCCGCCCTGGCCCCTCGCGACCGCGTCGACCCCGCCCTGGCCACCACCCTGCGCGAGGTCTCGGCCACGCGCATCACCAGCGCCCGCACCGCCGCCGACGCCCCCGGCGACGCCGGTACCCAGTACGTGCTGCTCACCTGCATCCAGACGCTCACCGCCGACGGCCGCACCGACCGCATCGAGATGGTGTGGAGCCTGCGCCTGCTGCGCTACGGCGAGACCTGGCGCGTCGATGAGGTGAGCCAGGCCGGATGAGCGCCGCCCGGCCGGTCATCACCGCGGTGGTGGCCCTCGTCGCGGCGCTCGCCGCGGTGCTGTTCCTCATCAGTCAGGGCTCCTCCTTCGACCTGGACGACTACGCCGACGAGCAGGACTGCCGCCTGCCGCCTGCCGCCTCCGGCGGCGACGCCGCCGCCGCGGCGGCGGCGCTCAGCGCCGAGCAGATGGCCAACGCCCGCCGTATCGTCGCCGTCATCACCGAACGCCTGCCGACCGTCCAGGCCCGGGCGGCGGCGCCGATCGCGCTGATGACCGCGCTGGCCGAATCCTCCCTGCGCAACCTGTCCCACGGTGACCGCGACAGCCTGGGACTGTTCCAGCAGCGCGCCGGATGGGGCAGCGCCGCCCAGCGCCGCGACGTGCGCTACGCCACGCTGGCGTTCCTCGGCGGGCCCGCTCCCCCGGCCAACCCCGGCCTGCTGGATATCCCCGGCTGGCAGCACCTGCCGCCCTGGAGCGCGGCCCAGGCCGTGCAGCGCTCGGCCTTCCCCGACGGCTCCAACTAC
The DNA here is from genome assembly GCF_014647955.1 of Planomonospora antibiotica. Classification (NCBI taxonomy): domain Bacteria; kingdom Bacillati; phylum Actinomycetota; class Actinomycetes; order Streptosporangiales; family Streptosporangiaceae; genus Planomonospora; species Planomonospora antibiotica. The sequence goes on from NZ_BMQE01000046.1 coordinate 22,678, forward strand.
CGCCGCTGGGCCAAAGCCGCCACCGCCCTGGCGAACCGGCTCCTGGCGGCCGGACCGGCGGAGCCCGCACTGGACTGTACGCCGGATCCGGCCGTGCCCAGCCCGGGCCCGCAGGCCGCGCCGCGCCTGCCCGGCGCGGTGCCCCAAGCGGTGCGCACCGCCATCGCCTGGGCCATGCGCGCGCTGGGCACCCCGTACCAGTGGGGCGGCCACTGCCAGGCCCCCCAGCGCCGCCCGGCCAACCCCGTCCAGCAGAACTGCGACTGCTCCAGCCTGCTGCAGGCCGCCTACCGCAGCGCGGGCGTCACCCTGCCGCGCACCACCTACGAGCAGGTCAAGGTCGGCCGCAAGGTGAGCATCGGTGAGATCGCCCCGGGTGATCTGGTGTTCACCACCGGCAGCGGCGGCACCGCCGCCCGGCCCGGGCACGTGGCCATGTACATCGGCGGCGGCAAGGTCATCCAGGCGCCGCGCACCGGGGACGTGGTCAAGCTGACCGACTGGACCGCCTACAGGCGCGGTGTCGTGGCGGTGGTGCGCATCGTGCCCTGACGTCACCCTCCCTTCTTTCCGACTACGGCAGTCAGAATGGATGACAAGCAATGTCACGAAACGGCCACAATCGCGCCTTTCCGAGGTATCGCCATGGAGTTCCGCTCAAGATCCCCCTTAGTTTTGACAATCGTCCTGACTCACTAGTCATGTCGTTCGGGTTCCGGAAGGTGGGCACATGATCGACCAACCGCCGCACCACACCACCCCCGAACCACCCCTCACCCCCGAGCACCTGTGCGACCGCTACGGCGCCGCCCTGCTCGACTACACCAGCCTGTGGCTGAACGACGCCGACCGCGCCACCGAAACCGTCCGCACCACCCTGACCCTGGCCCACCACAACGCCCACCGCCTGACCGCCCCCGGCCACCTGCGCGCCTGGCTGTACGCCCTGGCCCGCCACCAGGCCGCCCACCCCGACGACGGCCACGCCTTCTCCACCGGCCCCCTGCCCGCCGTACCCGGCCACGTGACCCCTCCGCCCGCCGAACCGGCCACCGAGCCCTCCATCACCGGAGCGCGCCTGGCCTACGACGCCCTCTCGGCGCTGGACCGCCGCGACCGCGAACTGCTGGAGCTGCACCTGCGCCACCGCCTGGAGGCCGGTGAGCTCGCCGCGCTCTTCGGCCAGGACCCGGCCGCGATCACCACCACGCTCACCACCGCCGCCGACCTGGTGGAGGCCTGGGCCAGCGCGATCCGCCAAGCCGGCCGCCAGCACCCCACCTGCCCCGGCGCCGCCGCCCTGGCCCGCGACTGGATCACCGCGCCCAGCCGCGGCACCCGCACCAAGATCCGCTCCCACGTCGGCCGCTGCCCCACCTGCGCCAAAGCGGCCAACCTCACCGTGGACGCCACCGCCCTGCTGCAGCACCTGCCGATCGCTCCGCTCACCCCCCGCGCCCGCGCCCGCATCCTGCAGCCCGCCGCACCCACCGACCCCGCCCCGGCACCGATCCCCTGGACCGCCACCGGCTTCCCGCACCAGATCGACCAGCTCGAACCCGAGCCCGCCGGTCCGGCCGACCCCGCGCTCGAGGGGTTCCGCGCCAACATCGGCACCGACTTTTGGGCCGACACCGACCGCGCCGACCGCGCCTTCTGGACCGAGGACCCCATACGCCCCCCTGCGGCCGCACCGTCCCGCCCGGCCGAGCCCGGCCCCGACGCCGCGATCGCATCCCCCGCCGCGGCCGAACCCCGGGACAGAACACTGCGCGACGTACTGATCGCCCTGAGCGCGCGCCCCCTGCGCGCCGCCCGCTCAGCGGCCCTGACCGCCGCCGCCCTGGTCATCTGCGTGGTCATCGGCGTCCACCTCAGCCAGCCCGCCCCGGTGCAGACCACCAGCGCCCGCTACCCCGAACCCATCGCCGTCCCCAGCCAGGACCCGCTGCCGATGGAGACCGCCCCGCCGCCCCCACCGGCGGCCCGCACCACGGCGCCCCCCACCGCCGATCCGACCACCAGCACGCCACCGGCCCCGCCCGCGCGCCCGCGCACCACCCCCCGCGCCCCTTCCCCTCGCGCGACCTCCTCCCCCGCTGTCCCGCGCCGCGAGATCAACCCGGCCTCGCCCCGGCCGCGCCGCTCCACCGCGCTGCCCGAGGGCGGCCCCGGCCGACCTCCGCCACCGCCGAGCTCCGGCCCCGGCTCGGGGTTCGGTGCCGCGGCCACATTGACCGCTTCGGCCACCGCGGTGGACCTGGACGCCTCCGGCACCGCCACCGTCACCCTGACCGCCAGCGCAACGCTCACCTGGAGCGCGCACAGCTCCGCTCTGCAGGTGCTGCCCGCCGGCGGCACCTTAGGCGCCGGCCAGAGCACCACGCTGCAGATCCTCGCCCCCGCCGCCGACCCCGGCCGCTTCGGCTACGGCGCCTGCACCGCCGCCTCCGCCCAGCACCTCACCGTGACCTGGTCGGCCCCCGGCGCGACCGGCGACGGCCAGCTGACTATCACCGTCCGCACCCCCGCGTGCGGCTGACCCTCCGGAAAGGCCCCTCGTGACCCCACCCGAACCCACCTCCTCACCGCCACCCCGCAGACGCCCCTGGCGCACCATCGCGCTGATCGTGGTCGTCCTGCTGGGCATCTGGGGCGGCTTCGCCGTCGCCGACACCGAGCAGGCCCCCGCCTCCCAGGCGTGCACCAGCCTGTACGCGCCCGGCACCCGCGAGTACGCCACCTGCGCCGCCGCCATGGACAACGGCATCGTCGCCGACATCTCCGTCTCCCAGCACCCCCGGACCCCTCAGCAAACGGCGATCAACACCGTCGACGGCTTCACCACCGGAGCCGGGACCGGATCCGAGTCCGGATCCGAGACGCTCCTCTACTGCGTCACCGCCGACGGCACCGCCACCCTCACCGACCCGGGCGGCCGCAACACCTGCACCCGCACCATCACCTGCACCCGCCAGGTCAGCACCGGCGGCTACCGCTGCGTCGACCACCACGGGGACGTGGTCGACCCACCCGCCGCCCTATGCCAGCCCTCGACCACCAGGAACTGCACCGCGGCCACCCCTTTCTCCACCACCGACCAGATCCCCTCTCCCCCACCGACCACCCCACCAGATCCCGCGCTGATCAGCCCCTCGCCCACAAGCACCTCGCAGAGCACTCCCGCGGCCACCGCCACCAGCTCACCGACCCCCGCGCCGACCACGGCCGCACCGGCTCCGGCCGATGACCCCCTCAGCCAGGCCATCGACCGCGCCCACCGCCAAGGCCTGCGCATCTGGCTGGAAGCCGACCTCACCACCACCTGGCTGGACACCAGCCGACGCGGCACCAGCGACCAGTTCAAGGCCGCCGTCGACCACCTGGCCCAGCACGCCGCCAAACCCGGCGTCGCCGGCATCAAAATCGCCTACGACCTCGGCATCCGCGGCTTCAGCAGCGCCGAGGAGATCCAACGCTTCATCAGCGAGACCTCCACCGCCCTGCGCACCGCGCTCCGCACTACCGTGCCCGAGGGCCGCCGCCAGCTCGCCGTCGACGTCGTCGTCCCCGAGCTCGGCTGCGGCACCAACACCGCCTGCCAGAAGGGCCTGCAGGCCAAGTACCCGCTCCTGACGCTGGAGCGAGTCGAAAAATACGTGCTGACCGGCGGCGTGGACGTCGTCAACGTCTCCTCCGGCCTGTTCGCCACCGACTACCAGACCTACAAGATCCCCCTGGAACGCGCCCTGACCAACCAGTGGCTGCGCCTACGCATGCGCGGCTGGGACACCCGCGTCCTGCTCGGCGCCCGCGAGATCGGCCTGGCCCACCGCGGCGACGCCCCCACCACGGTCACCAAGGCCGTCACCAAGACCGCCGAAGCCGCCGTCGCCGCCCGCGTCGACCAGCCGGTCACCACCGGCGGCGTGCGCAGCGTCGTGCTGTGGACCCACCGCCAGGTCTGGGACGGCGCCACCTGGCGCCTGACCGACCCCGGCCTGGCCCCCAACCCCGTGTGGACCTCACTCATGCGCCGCAAGAACCTCGGCCGCATCGCGATCACCTTCAACCCGCACGAGCCGGAAAAGAGCATCGCCGAAGACCTGGCGGTGATCGGTCAGGTCGCCGCCGAGGTCTACCTGCACGCCCAATAACCCGACCAGCCGCCGAGCCGCTTGCTCGTGGCGTACGGCCCGCAGACTGTGCGCCACGAGGAACACCACCCCGTCGCTACGCCACTCTCGGCCGGGTGACTAGGAAACCCGGCCGACCACCAGACCCCGCCCACTCAGCGCCCCGGTCAGGAGAGACCCTTGATGCCTGTCCCGACGAATCCCCGCAACGATTGGGCCTCCGCTACCGCGTGTGCAACGATAGGCCGCCGTATGACCATCACCGTAGGCGACATCAAGACTCTTCTGCGTGAAAGAACACCGCGCAGGGGCACTGGAGGCTTTCCCTGTCCAGGCGTGGGTCACCGCTGCCAAGGCTTCACCGACACCAGCACGGCCGGTACCCACCATCTCGTGCCGACGGCCGAGACACCGTTCTCACGCATCTGCAGCCCCTGGTCCTGGGCAAAGAACGAGTTTCGGTCACCGCTGCGGCCAGCGAGTTTCCGGCATGCAGGAGGAAAACGGTCATCCTCCTGCGGCAAAACGCAACACGCCCTTGTGAGTGCATCACTCACGCTCGTGATCTGTGGAATGATCGCCCCTATGGCACGTAGACACGGAACCAAAGGCGGTGGAGGAGCGGTAGTTGGTGGCGGGGGTTCCAAGCCCGGCGAGCGCAGGCGCCAGCCTTCTCGCGAGCTGCCGGCGGTCCCGCGGATCAACGCCAGCTTTCGCGATGAACGGGACTTCCCGATCCTCAAGGACTTCAAGGAGATCGCCGCACAGCGGAACATCAGCGAGGCCGAACTGCTCCGCATAGCCATTCGCGAGCTCGTCGAGAGGCAGCGGCCGACCGCTTGCGGATCTGAACCCTGCTCGGAATCGACGGCCGGGGCCATCCCCGGCAAGAAGAAGGAGATGCCGATCGCGAGCTAGATAAGGCATAAGCCCCCGGAACGCATCGTCCGGGGGGTGCCACCAACACCTCCTGAGAGATTCTCCAGCTCGGTTTCCTAGGCCAAGTCGCTGAAGGTCTCTCGCATCACCCAGTCCGGACGGCGTAGCCGCCACGGGCCGGTCTTTTATTGCTCGGGAACATGTCCCTTGGAGGGATCATAACTGATGGTTCCCGGGTTGGCACCGCCATGCTCGCAGTCGGCGTGTCATCACGTCAGACCGTGGCGATCGGGGCCAATCCCGGTACAACGTGCGCTGAATCCGCATCTGCGCAGGTCAACGCCACCGCAGACGGGTTCGGCGAGCCCCCCTCGAGCGCCTCCGGGCTCCCGGAAATCGCTCGACAACAGTGGGCTCAATTTGCGCCTGCCCTCAGTCAGGACGGGCAGATGCGCATCTCGCGCGACGGCGGCCGCAGCTATCCCAAGCGCTGGCGCCGACGCGTCACATCCGCGCATCCGCACCAGCCGGCCACCATCTCGGTCTACAACCCCGAGGCAGGAACCGGCCGTCTGCTCGCCCTGGACTTCGACCTCGGTAAGGCCCGCCAGTCCCCCCGCGTCGCCGATGCCGCCGCCCAGGTGCGCGCCGACGCCGCCGACTGCGGCGCGCTCATCGCCCGCTGCGGCGGACGCGTCATCGCCGACGTCGCCCCACTGGGCGGCCGCCACCTGTACGTGCTGTGGGAGACCGCGCTGCCCTGGCAGGATCTCTACCTGCTGGCCTTGGCGCTGCAGCGCCGCTACCCCCTCACGCTCGACCCCACCCCGCACGCCAGCCCGCACGGCCAGATCCGCCCGCCGGGCTCGCGCTACAAGTCCATCGCGGCCCGCAGTCCCGGCTTCCAGCAGCTGACCACCCCCCTCGATGAGGCACTGGCCGCGCTCGCCCACCCCAACGACGCCTCCGTCTGGGCCCGCCTGCATGAGGAACTCGCCGGCGAGCTGCAGCAGACCGCCTCGGTCCAGCTGGTGCCCGACAACCTGCCCCGCGGCGATGCCCTTCTCGCCGACGAGGACGGACCTCGCGACGCGGACGGTGATCTGTGGCTGCCCCGCGACGGCGGCCCCGCTCCGCTGCGGCCGGACCTGGCCGACATCGCCTTCACCGGGCAGTACGACCCGGCCCGCTACGACGCCGGCACCGGCACCGCCGGGCACGCCGCCCGCCAGGCCGTCATCACCTCCCTGGCCGCGCGCGGCTGGCGGCTGAGCGAAGTCCGCCGACGGATCCATGACGGCACGTGGCCGGGCCTGACCCGGCTGTATGCCCGATACGGCCTGCGCCACCGGGATGCGGCCCTGGCCCGGGACTGGAAAAAAGCGATCACCTACATTCAGCGGAAGGAATCTCTCCGTAACTCCGACACTTGGGGGTCAGACTCACCCGGCGCCCTGGCCAGTGGGGGGAGCCGGGTGGTCTCTTCCCTGCCCTGGCCACTGGAGGTGAGTTCTGCAGAGAAAAGAACTTTACTTTGTAGATCAAAGAAGGCGAGGGACCTGCCCCACCTGACCCCCTACCAGCAGGCCCGATGCTGGTGGAACGCAGTCCTGCTGGCCGAGCGCGACCCCGACCGCCGACAGAGCTGGGGGCGGGCATCGATCTCGATCCGGCTGGTCCTGCGCGCACTGGGAGCAGCGGCCCAGATGAGCGGCATGATGACGGTGGAGTTCGGCGTGCGGTCCCTGAGCCTGATGACCGGGCTGCACTACGACACCGTGGCGCAGATCCTGACCATCCTGCGGGAGGAGCCCGACCCGTTCATCGAGCGGCTGGAGGCCGAGCGCGGCGAGCGAGCCGACCTGTACCTGCTGCAGATCCCGGACGCCTACCGGCAGATGGCACTGTGGCAGCGCTGGCGAGCCGGCACCATCCAGGCCCTGCACCCGGCATTCCGGCTTCTGGGCGGCGGCACCACCGCCCTGGTGTACGAGCACCTCACCAGCGCCCCGACGAGCCGCAACGACCTGATCCGGCTGGCGGCGCTGGCCCCCAGCACCGTCAGCGAGGCGCTGGCCGTCCTGCTGCAGTACGGCCTGGCCGAACGGACCCCCGAGGGCTGGATCCGCGGCCCCGAAGACCTCGACATCCTGGCCGACTATCTCGGGGCGACCCTGCAGGTGCAGGCCCTGCGCGACCTCTACCGCGAGCACCGCAAGGAGTGGCGCGCGCTGCTGGCCTCCTGGCGGCTGACGGTCGACGACATCGTCCGGCAGGACCCGGGCGACGGCCCGATCCCCGCCGAGCCCTCCTGGAGCGAGCGCACCGCGCCGCAGCACCCCGCCGACGCACGACCGGCGCCGGCACCACCCGATGACGATCTTCAACGGGTGGCCGACGCCGAGGTGCCCGTCTGGTTGGACGACCACCTCGGTGCGGACACGCTCCCGCCGCGTATCCCGGCCCGGGATCCGGTCTGGGAGGAGATCTGGGGCACCGAGGTCGAGGCGGGCCGTAACCCGCTGAGAAGCGTGCGCCCACCCCGTCGGCCGAGGGCGCGAGCCGATGGCCCGAGCCCGTGACCGGGACCCTGCCTGCGGACTCGCGCGGTCGACTGCGCCGAGGCGCACGGTGGCACCCGCGGCGCGATCGCCGTCCCCGGAGCCGAGGGCCGCGTTGCGGCCCGCGCCGTCGCGGGTCCTGCGCCGACCTGCCAGGCCCTGGATGAAGAGGAGGCGCCTGCGTGCCTGTTGACGGGCATGTCGCTGTTGCCATGGCGAAGCCCTGCGTGACAGCCTGCTCCGTCGTCGGCTCCCCACGATGGATCTGGCCACCCCACCTGAGCCGCTGCACGGACGACTGGTCGACGCGCTCCTGCAGCGCGGCAGCATCAGCACCGCTCCGGTCGCCGCGGCGATGCGCACGATCCCCCGTCACCGCTTCCTGCCCGGCGTCGGCCTCGAGGACGCCTACGCCAACCAGGTCGTGATCAGCCGCCGCGATGCATGCGGAGCCGCGCTCAGCTCCGCCTCCCAGCCCTCCACCGTCGCCATGATGCTGGAACAGCTCGCCCCCGTCCCGGGGCAGCGGATCCTGGAGATCTGCGCGGGCACCGGATACAACGCGGCCCTGCTGGCCGAGCTCGCCGGACCGGCCGGGCAGGTCACCACGATCGACATCGACCCGCAGAGGGCCGCCGAAGCGCGCGAGCGGCTGACCGCCATCGGGTACGACACGGTGGCGGTGCTCACCGGTGACGGCGCGCTCGGTGCGGCCGACCAAGCCCCTTCGACCGGATCGCGATCACCGCAGGAGCCTGGGACCTTCCCGCACCGTGGTGGCAGCAGCTGGCCCCGGGCGGCCCCTTGGTTGTGCCGCTGCGCTGGCGCGGAACGACTCGCTCGATCGCTCTCGACGATCGCGGAGGACGCCTGGCCAGTGCAGCGGCGCACCTGTGCGGATTCATCCCGCTGCAGACCCGGGACGGGGAACACCGCATGCTCCTCACCACAGAGGAAGATGTCGCCGTCGTCTATGACGCTCAGGGCATCGACCCCGCGGGCTTGGACGGTGTGCTGGACCGGCCGACGGCGGAGGTCTGGAGGGGGGGTAGACCAAGTAAGCCGGAAAGGGGCCAACCGCAGGTCAGAGGCTACGACGGGGCTCTGATAGCTCTGATCAGTACCGACGCCGCGGCGGAGCCAGATGCTCGGTGACGGCGGCGATGGCCTCAGCGCCGGGTTTGACGTAGCGCAGGGCGGTGCGGGGGTTCTTGTGGCGGGTCTTGCCCATGATGAGCTGCAGCGGGATCTCCGCCTCGCCCAGGTGGGTGGCGGCGCTGTGGCGCAGCTGGTGCAGGTCGAGCCCGGCGTAGGTGTCCAGCAGGACGCGGGCGCGGTCGTAGCCGAGGCGGGCGCGGCCGGTGTGCGGGCAGATGTCGGCGGCCGCGGGCCGGCGGGCCGGGACGGGGCGGCGTTCGGACAGGAACAGCGGGCCGCGGGTCCGCGACGTGCCGTCCGGGAGCCGGAGCAGGCGGGGCAGCAGGTGGGCGGTGCCGGACTCCCAATACACCCATTCGATCGCGCCGCCCTTGGAGCGGACCGGGGCGCGGCGGTGTTCCAGGTCGAGGTCCTCGACGTTCAGGGCGAGGATCTCGGCGGCGCGGGCCGCGGTCTCATACAGCATCCGCCACAGCGTCTTCTCCCGCAGCGGGATGTCGCGGCGGGACAGCAGCCGGTGGATCGCGCTCTTGGCCACGGCGCGGGTCTCGTCCGCCCTCTCGCGGCGCCGTTCGGCCTCGGCCGGCACCGAGGGGGCAGCCCAGTGCTTCTTGGTCTGGCACCAGGTCAGCCAGGAGGCGACGGCGGCGCGGTTGCGGTTCCAGGTCGCTGGCGCGCGTTCGCCCCACAGCTCGGCCAGCGCGGTGCCGATCTCGGCGTCGGTGACGTCGGCCAGCGGCCGGCCCGGGCCGAGCAGGGCGATGACGCGGTCGATGGCCGAGGCGTAGGCGCGGTGGGTGTTGGGGTTGGCCGTGCGCGCCGTGGCCAGGAAGGCGTCGGCGGCCGCGGCGAGGGTGACGTGCCCGCCGCGCAGCGCGGCGATCTTCGGCGCGGCGCTCATGCCGGCCGCCGGGCGGCGGTCGCGGCGCGGGTCTGGGAGATGTACCGGATAACGTGCGCCAGCCGCGCACCGCGGCGGCGAGGGCTTGTCCTGGTCGCCGCGCCGCCGTGATCGCTCATGTACGTGATAATAAGCCTTATCACGTACATCCAGGATCCCGTGGGGAAGGCAAGAGGCTTCCGCCGTCCTCGTTCATCGAATATCGTCGATTGACGATGAATGAGGACACACAGCCCGTGCCTCGGGCGCAGGCCGAGGAGTACGCGAGCTGGTTCAAGGCTCTGGCCGACGCCACCCGCATCCAGCTCGTCTCGCTACTGGCCCGGCGGCGCGCGCCGATGAGCGTCGGCGAGATCGTGGCCGCGTCCGGGGTGGGCCAGTCCACCGTCTCCCACCACCTGAAGATCCTGGCCGAGGTCCGCTTCGTGCTGGTCGAGCGGCGCGGCACCACGAGCCTGTACCGGATCAACGAGGCCTGCGTGCGCTGCTTTCCCACCGCGGCCGACGTGGTGATGGGCGCTCCCGCCCCGGCCGTCCCCGCCGACGAGAAGGACCCCGCGCCATGACCCGTGACCTCGCCGACGACCCGCACCCCGAGGCCGCCCGGTCGACCGGGGCCGCCGGTCTGGTCGTGCGGCCGATGGAGGCCGGTGACGCCGAGCAGGTGCTGGCGGTCTACCAGGCCGGGCTGGACGGCGGGCAGGCCAGCTTCGAGACGACCGCACCGAGCTGGCAGGACTTCACCGCGGGCAAACTCCCTCACCTGTGCTTCGTCGCCGTCGACGCCGGAAGCGGTGCGGTGGCCGGCTGGGCGGCGGCCTCACCGGTGTCGTCGCGGTGCGTCTACGCCGGGGTGGTCGAGCACAGCGTCTACGTCTACCCCGGCCACCGGGGCCACGGCGTCGGCCGCCTGCTGCTGGGCGCGCTCGTCGCGGCCTGCGAGGAGGCCGGGATCTGGACGATCCAGTCCGGCGTCTTCCCGGAGAACGCCGCCAGCCTGAGACTGCATGAGGCGTTCGGTTTCCGCGTGGTGGGCGTGCGCGAGCGCCTCGGCTGCCACCGCGGCGTCTGGCGGGACGTGGTGCTGCTGGAGCGGCGCAGCACCACCGTCGGCACCTGAGTCCGCCGGGAGACGGCCGGGAGGTGTTCATCCGCTGTTTGCCGAACCCGGAATCGACACCTGCCAATATCGGTGTCCATCGACATAGACACCAGTCGATCCATGCGGCTGCACGCGCCGACCCGATGGAGGCACACGATGACCGACACCGACAACCCAGGCGACCTGACCATCGACCAGCACCTGGCCGTTGCCACCGCGGCCCGGCGCCTCGGCGAGGAGTTCGCCGGGACCTTCTCCGCTGAGACCATCGAGCGTTTCCTGCACACCAGCTACGACCAGTTCGCCTCCAAGGCCGCCATCGCCGCCTTCCTGCCGCTGCTGGCCGAGCGCTTTGCCCGCCAGCGGCTGCACGCCCTGGCCCGGGTGGAGGGCCACGGCGACGGCCGGCCGATCGTGCTGTTCTTGTGCGTGCACAACGCCGGCCGCTCCCAGATGGCACTCGGCCTGTTCCATCACCTGGCCGGCGAGCATGCCCTGGCCTGGTCGGGCGGCTCGGAGTTCGCGAGTGAGATCAACCCGGCCGCGGTGGCGTCCATGGCCGAGATCGGCATCGACATCTCGAAGGAGTTCCCCAAGCCGTGGACCGAGGAGATCGTCCGCGCCGCCGACGTGGTGGTCACCATGGGCTGCGGGGACGCCTGCCCGATCTTCCCCGGCAAGCGCTATGAGGACTGGGAGCTGGACGACCCGGCGGGCAAGGGCGTGGAGCAGGTCCGCCCGATCCGGGAGGAGATCGAGCGTCGCGTGCGCGCCCTGCTCGCCGAACTCGGTGTTCCTGTCGCGTAATCCACCCCACCGCACCTGCACTCATAGACGCCTGTCAATATAGATATCGGCAGAAACCGCTGTTGGTCGGCACAACCAAGGGGAGACGATGGAGCCACTGCAGATCGCCGAGTGCAGCTCACCGCTGGCCCGCGAACCGCTCGGCGCCGACCGGGCGGCCGCCCTGGCCCGGGTGTTCAAGGCCCTCGGCGACCCGGTTCGGCTGCGCATCCTGTCGATCGTGGCCAGCCACGCCGACGGCGAGGCCTGCGTGTGCGATCTGACGGGAGCGTTCGAGCTGTCCCAGCCGACCATCTCCCACCACCTGAAGGTCCTGAAAGACGTCGGCCTGCTCACCTCCGAACGCCGCGCCTCCTGGGTGTACTACCGGGTCGTGCCCGAGCGGCTGGCGGAGCTGTCGGACCTGCTCGGCGTCCCAGCCCTGACCTGACCAAACGACCTGAACGAAACGAAGGACTCCCATGTCATCGCCTTCCGCCCCGTCACCGGCTCCCGCGCCGGCCCCTGACCCGGCCGTACTCCAAGGGCTGTCGACGCTGGACCGGTTCCTGCCGGTGTGGATCGGCGTGGCCATGGCCGCCGGCCTGGTGCTGGGCCGCGGGGTGCCGGGCCTGAACGAGGCGCTGGACGCGGTGCAGATCGGCGGCATCTCACTGCCGATCGCGCTCGGCCTGCTGCTGATGATGTACCCGGTGCTGGCCAAGGTCCGCTACGACCGCCTGGGCACCGTCACCGGAGACCGGCGCCTGCTGATCAGCTCCCTGGTGCTGAACTGGGTGCTCGGCCCGGCGCTGATGTTCGCCCTGGCCTGGACCTTCCTGCCGGACCTGCCCGCCTACCGGACGGGGCTGATCATCGTCGGGCTGGCCCGGTGCATCGCCATGGTGCTCATCTGGAACGACCTGGCCTGCGGCGACCGCGAGGCCGCCGCCGTGCTGGTCGCGATCAACTCGGTCTTCCAGGTCGTCGCCTTCGCCGCGCTCGGCTGGTTCTACCTGGAGGTCCTGCCCGGCTGGCTCGGCCTCGGCGAAGGGACCGCGCTGGAGGTCTCCGCCTGGGACATCGCGCAGAGCGTGCTGGTCTTCCTCGGCATCCCCCTGCTGGCCGGCTACCTGTCGCGCAGGCTCGGCGAGCGCGCCCGCGGCCGCGACTGGTACGAGGGCAGCTTCCTGCCGAAGGTCGGCCCGATCGCCCTGTACGGGCTGCTGTTCACCATCGTCATCCTGTTCGCCCTGCAGGGCGACACCATCACCTCCCGGCCCGGGGACGTCGCCCGCATCGCATGGCCGCTGCTGGCCTACTTCCTCCTCATGTGGGGCGGCTCCTTCCTGGCGGGGCGGGCGATCGGCCTGCCGTACGACCGCACCGCGACCTTGGCGTTCACCGCGGCGGGCAACAACTTCGAGCTGGCCATCGCGGTGGCGGTCGGCGTGTTCGGGGTGACCTCGGGCCAGGCGCTGGCCGGGGTGGTCGGCCCGCTCATCGAGGTGCCCGTCCTGGTCGCCCTGGTCTACGTCAGCCTGGCCGGCCGCCGCCTGTTTTCCACCGCCCCGAAGGGAAGCGTTCATGTCTGACACGCCCGCCAAGCCCAGCGTGCTGTTCGTGTGCGTGCACAACGCCGGCCGCTCCCAGATGGCCGCCGGCTGGCTCGCCCACCTGGCACAGGGGCGCATCGAGGTCCGCTCCGCGGGCTCCGCGCCCGCCGAGACCATCAACCCCGTCGCGGTCGAGGCGATGCGCGAGGTCGGCGTCGACCTCACCGGCGCGACCCCGAAGATCCTCACCACCGAGGCGGTGCAGGACTCCGACGTCGTCATCACCATGGGCTGCGGCGACGCCTGCCCCATCTTCCCCGGCAAGCGGTATGAGGACTGGAAGCTGGAGGACCCAGCCGGGCAGGGCATCGAGGCCGTCCGGCCGATCCGCGATGAGATCCGCGCCCGGATCGAGACGCTCATCGCCGAGCTGCTGCCCGCCTGATCTCCTGTCGGGAATGTGGCAGTCACCCCATATCCTCCGAGGCCGGGGCGGCTGCCACTTTCTGTACTGGTTCGCTGACAATTCGTCGCATGTCTCCTCTACCGTGATCACACCAGGGGCTGCTTCGAGGCCCTTGCCCGGTCAAAGGAGACCTCACCGCTCATGCTCTACAGCCCCCGCCGTCTGGAAGCTCTGCTCGGCAACCCGCTGCATCTGGTCACCTACCAGCAGATCGCCGGCCTGGTCGGTAACGCTGAGGCCCGCGAGGCCGAGGACCTGGACTACAAGCGCCTGTATCCGGCCGGTGAGGAGGGCAACGACGCCCTCGCCATCGATATCGCCACCTTCGCCAACCACCTCGGCGGGCTGATCATCGTCGGCATGGCCGAAGTCCGTGACATCCCCTCGGCTCCGCTCGGAGTCGCTTTTGCCGGGCTGGAAAATCGCATCCGCAACGTAGTCGCCGACCGTGTGCACCCGATGCCCCGCTTCGCCACTCGCCCCGTGGAGAACCCCGCTGATCCAGGCAAGGGATTCCTGCTGGTCGCGATCCCGCCCAGCGTGCTGGCCCCGCACGCGGTGTCCATCCCCTCGCAAGAAGGCAAAGGGCTGCGCTGGCCACGCCGGCACGGCGCCGACAAGGTGTGGCTGAGCGAGTCGGAGATCGCCGCCGCCTACCGGCGCCGGGTGATGGCCGCCACCGACCAGGCCAGCCGGATGGCCGAGGTGGAAAACAACGCGATCACCACGACGGCGGCGACCAGCGCCCACAGCCGCTATCCGCTGCCGCTGCTGGTCGTCACCCTCGTGCCCGACCTGCCCGGAGACGTGCTCATGGATGCCGCCACCGTGCGGGCTTTCCGGGAGCACATCGCAGAGCACGTCGCGATGATCGGCGCTTTCACCCCGACCTTCCACGAGGTCGGTGTGGCGCATCGGCGGCTGATCGCCGAGGCCGGCACCGAGACTCCGCTGGCGGTGCGCGCCGAGCTGTACACCGACGGCGCGGGCACCTTCAGCGTGCACCCGGCCCGGCGGGATTCTCCGCAGCAGGAGACCTTCCGGGTGCGGGTGCTGGATGCCGAGCTGGTGGTACGCACCGCCAGCGCACTGCGATATCTGGCCCGCCACGCACGGGACCGGGCCGGAGCCAACGGGGCGGCGCTGGTGCGGGTGATGCTGGTGGCCGACACTCACCTGCACCCGGCCGTGCTGCCCGCCGAACCGACCACCCGCTGGCCCTACAACGACCCCGAGCTCGTGCGCTATCGGCTGACGTTGAATACCCCCACCGCCGATGGGGATCAACCGCTGGGCACGCGCCTGTGCCGCCTGGCCTATGGCGAGTCGGTGGCGTGGCTGGATGACCTGGCCGATGACGGCCCGCCGCTGGCCCGGGCCACCGCTCATCTGACCGCCGATCTGCTGCAGAGCTTCGGCGTGCCGGAGAACCGGCAGATCCGCCGGGATGGGAGCCTGAACGCCCAGGCGTGGGGCCCGCACTGGGAGCCGATCAAGAGATGGGCCCAGGAGGCCGGCATCGCGCTGGCCACCGACGACGATCCCCAGTGATCCGGGATCGCGGCCGGACGGCCATACCGGTCACAACCGCTCGATGATCTCGGCCACAGCCGCCTTGGCGCTGCGTCCGGCGCCGAGGCGGGTCCAGTCCAGTCGCCGTAGCCGAGCAGGTGCAGGCGCGCCTCGCTGAGCGCGCGGGTGCCGTCGGTCGGGATCGTCCCGCCGGGGCCACGCAGGCGCAACGGGGCAAGGTGGGTCAGGGCGGGCCGGAAGCCGGTGCACCAGATGATGGCGTCGCAGTCCAGGGTGGTGCCGTCGGCCCACGCCACCCCCGTCTGCGTGAGGCGGGTGAACATCGGCTCGGCCTTCAGGGCGCCGCGGTCGCGGGCCTCGCGCACCGGCGGGACGGCGACGATGTCGCCCAGGTCGCCGATGCCGGGGGCGTCGGGAAAGCGGGCGCGGCGAGTGGCCAGGTCGAACAGGGCGCGGCCGTCGATCTCGTCGGGCAGCAGCCGGGGCGGGCGCAGCGTGACCCACGTGGCGTCGGCGACGGTGGAGACCTCCGCGAGGATCTGCGCGGCGGAGTTGCCGCCGCCCACGACGACCACGCGCATGCCCCGGAACGGCTCCGGGCCGGGGTAGGTGGCGGTGTGCGACTGCCACCCGCGGAAGACGTCGCGGCCGGGGTAGTACGGCACGTACGGCCGCCACCAGGTACCGGTCGCGCTGATGACGATCCGCGTCTGCCAGGTGCCGGCGTCGGTCTCGACGGCCAGGCGCTCCCCGGCGTCGCGCACCGCCCGCACCGCCGCCGGCCGGACGATCGGCAGCGCGTAGCGGTGCTCGTAGTCGGCCAGGTAGGCGACCACGTCGGCGGCGCTCGGGTAGCCGCCGCCGTCGGGGGCGGGCATCATCCGCCCGGGCAGGGAGCTGTAGGGCGCGGGCGAGAACAGGCGCAGGGACGGCCAGGCGTGCCGCCATGCGCCGGCCGGCGCGTCTTGGGCGTCCAGGATGACGAAGTCGGCCCCGGCCCGGCGCAGGTGGTACCCGGCGGCCAGGCCCGCCTGCCCGCCGCCGATGACGACGACGTCGACCGGCCGCGGAACACCGGTCATCGGCGCGGTCATGCGGTGATGAGCCCGACGTCCACCGGGCCGGCGGGCGCGGGTGCGGCCAGCGGCGCGAACAGGGCGCCGAGCCGGTTCACCGCCGCGGGGACGATCCAGTAGTAGACCCAGGTGCCGCGCCGCTCGCAGTCGATCAGCCCGGCCGTACGGAGGACCTTCAGGTGGTGGGAGATGGTGGGCGCGGTCAACTCGAAGGCATCGGTCAGGTCGCACACGCACGCCTCGCCGCCGGCGTGGGAGCCGATCATCGACAGCAGGCGCAGCCGGACCGGGTCGGCGACCGCCTTGAGCAGCACCGCCAGCTCGGCGGCCTCGGCCTCGCCCAGCGGCTCGCGGGCGATCGGGGCGCAGCAGGCGGTGGCGGGGGCGGTCATGAGCAGGCTCCTTACTTCGACGCTGGTCTAAATGGTATGCGGTGGTAGGCGGTCAGCGCGAACGCGGCGACCGCGCAGGCGGCGGCCACCGCCGCCATGGCCCCGCCGTAGCCGGCGACCTGGGCCAGGGCGAGCGCGCCCAGCGGGGCCGACGCCTTGGCCGCGACGGAGAACAGCGCGATCCGCCCCGACAGGGTCGCGTAGGCGGCGGTGCCGTACCGGTCCACGAGCAGGTGCGGCAGGGTGATGGAGGCGATGCCGAAGCCGAGCCCGAACCCCAGCACGCAGCCGACCGCTCCGGGCACGGTCCGCCCCGCCAGCGGCAGGAGCGCCGCGGCCACCCCCTGCAGAGCGAAGATCACCGCGGCGATGAGCGCGGCGGGCAGGCGGGCCTGCAGGCCGGTGGTGAGCAGGCGCCCGGTCACCGACAGCACGCCCAAAAGCCCCGCCAGCGTGGCGGCCAGCACAGGGGGATGGCCGAGGTGGACCAGGTAGGCAATCAGCAGGACCGCCATCACGGCCGCGGCACCGCCGCTGGCGGTGAAGGCGACCACCAGCAGCCAGAACGGGCGCCGGCGGACGGCCTCGTGGGCGATCGCGGCCCGCTGCGCGGCCGCGGCGGGCGCCTGGGCGGCACGGGTACGGCGGCGCAGCACGAGCGCGTGCAGCGGGATCGCCGCCGCGCCGTAGACCAGGGCCAGGACCACCAGGGCCTGCCGCCAGCCGAACCGCTCCACCAGCAGACCGGACAGCGGCAGGAAGACGGTGGAGGCGAACCCGGCCACGACGGTCAGCGCCAGCAGCGCGCCGGCCCGGCCGCGCTCGTCACCGTCGAACCAGGCCACGATCACGGCGAAGGCGCTCTGGTAGAGCACCATCGCGCTCGCGACGCCGATGGCGGCGAACACCGCATACAGCTGCGGCAGGTTCTCCACCCGTGACCAGGCCAGCACCGCGAGCGCGCCGAGGACCGATCCGGCGGTCATCAGGCCGCGGCCGCCGCGGGCGTCCAGCCGGCGGCCCACCACCGGTGCGCACAGCGCCGAGACCAGCACCGAGCAGGTCAGGGCGGCGGCGACCTGGGCGGTGGAGGCGCGCAGGTCGGCCGCCATGGGCAGCAGGAAGACCGAAAAGGCGTAGTAGAGCACGCCATAGCCGATGGTCTGGGTGACGGCCAGGGCGGCGACGATCCGCGCGCCCTGGCGCCGGGAACGCACCCGGCCGCCGCCCCCGGCATCAGGGGCGGCGGCCTCGGCGGCGGTGGACCTCACGCGCGCTCACCGGAGCAGGAGATCACGCGGCGGCCGGCGGCCGTCGTGCTCCAGGCGCCGCCGGCGGGCCGGGCGCGGGGCAGATGCCAGCCGAGCCGGTCGGTATCCAGCGGGCCGCGGGTGCAGATCAGGCGCAGGGCCTCTTTCCGCGGTGCGGTGGGACAGCCGTCGGACATGGCCGCATCTCGCCTTTCTTCGACTGGTCGTGGTGCGGGGCCGGTAGGTGCGGCTTCAGCCGCAGCAGCCGCCGCCATCGGTGGTGGCGGACACCCCGGCCAGGGGCAGCGGGGTGGCCAGCAGGCCGCCGCTGATCCCGGTGGCCAGCCCGACCCGCGCCTCCTGGGCCTCGGCCAGGTTCGAGGAGCACACGCCCGTCTCGGGAAGGTCGAGCTGCACCTGCCGGGCGGCCGCCCAGTCCCCGGCCAAGGCCGCGACCACCGAGCGGACCTGCTCATATCCGGTGGCCATCAGGAACGTCGGGGCGCGGCCGTAGCTCTTGACGCCGACGGCGTAGTAGCCGGCCTCCGGGTGGGCGAGCTCGGCGGCGCCGTGCGCAGGCACGGTGCCGCACGAGTGGTGGTTGGGGTCGATCAGCGGCGCCAGGGCCCGGGTGGAGCCCAGGATCGCATCCAGGTCCAGGCGCAGCTCGCTCGCGATGGCGTGGTCGGGACGGTAGCCGGTGGCGGCCACGATCCGGTCCGCGACGACCTTCTGCTCGACGCCCGACGGGTCGCGGCTGATCACCGTCACGCTCTCGCCGTCCACGCTCACCTCGTGGGTGAAGAAGGCGGTCAGCAGCGTGATCCGGCCGGACTCGACCAGGGCGCGCAGGCGGGTGCCGAGCGCGCCGCGGGCCGGCAGCGCGTCGGCCGCACCGCCGCCGTAGGTGCGGGCCGCCGATCCGGCGCGGATGGCCCAGGTGATGCGGGTGCCGGGGACCTCCTCGGCCAGCTGCGCCAGGGCCAGCAGCGTGGTGGCGGCCGAATGCCCGGCGCCCACCACCAGGGTGTGCTTGCCGGCGTAGGCGTCGCGGTCGGCGCCGAGCACGTCCGGCAGCGCGTGGTCGACGAACCCGCCCGCGGCGTGCTCGCCGCGGGCGGGCAGGCCGGAGGCACCCAGCACGTTCGGGGTCCTCCAGGTGCCGGAGGCGTCCACCACGGCGCGGGCGGCGATCTCCCCACCGGTCTCCAGGCGGATCAAAAACGGGGCGTGCTCGCGGCCGAGGCTGCGGACCCGGTCGAACCCGGCCCGGCTGATCCCGGTCACCTGCGCGTTCAGACGCAGGTACGGGGCGATCACCGGGTGGGCGGCCAGCGGGTCCAGATACCGCTCGACGAGTTCGGCGCCGGTGGGCAGCCAGTCGGGGTCCGGAGCGTCCCAGCCGTGGGCGTTCAGCAGGCGGCGGGCGGCGGGGTCGATGTCGTACTTCCACGGGCTGAAGGTCCGCACGTGCCCCCACTGACTGATCGAGGCGCCCACCCGGGATCCGGCCTCCAGCACGAGGAAGGCCAGGCCACGCTCGGCCAGATGGGCAGCGGCGGCCAGGCCGACCGGCCCGGCACCGATCACCACGACGGGCAGATGGCCCAGCTGCGGTGAGAGCACGACCTGCTCGTCGCGGGCGGCCTGCTCGGCCGCGATGACCTGGGCGGCCGGTACGGCCTGCGCGCTCTGCTCGGCGGGGGTGGCCGGGCCGCAGCATCCACTGCTCATGATCGTTCCTTTCGGGTTCGGGTGGTCGTCGGGATTCAGCGAGCGAGCCAGGCGGCGGTGCGGGCGCGCTCGATGACGGTCTCGGCCCGGCAGGCGCGATCGCAGACAGTGCCGGTGGCCTCGTCGAAGGAGACGGTCGCGGACGTCGCGGGAGCCGGGCGGCGGCGCAGCAGGGGGCGCATCTCACACCTCGTGTTTCGAAGGTTGTCTAAGCAGTGTTCAGCCTGCCACTCTGATTAGAGAGATGTCAAATTAGGTGGCGGCCAAAGCAGGCAGGTCCCCGGTGCATCCATTTCCGGAGTGCACCGTCTACCTCAGTGACGTTGTTCACCCGAAGAACAGGACGATCCGCCATGACCAGCACCGAGACCACCCCGGCCAGCCCCGCGACCGAGACGCCCGCCGCGGCCTGCTGCTCGACTGCCGCGCTGCAGACCTGCTGCGCGCCCGAGGACAAGGGCGCCTGCTGCGGCACCCCGGCCGACGCCGCTTCGGCCGCCGAGGCGCCCGGCAGCTGCGGCTGCCGATAACCCCGCACACCCGCCCGGGGCCGACCGGCTCGGCCCCGGGCGGGGCAGGAAGGACACGACCGTGACGACACCCACCCGACCGGCCGCCGACGCCGCCACGGCGGCGAGCGCGCAGCTGCGCACCCGGCTGGTCGCCTTCGTCGCCGCCCGCATCGACCGGCCCGCCGACGCCGAGGACATCGTCCAGGAGGTCCTGCTGCGCATCAGCCGCGCCGCCGCCGGCCCGCGCGAGGCCGGGCGGCTGGAGGCCTGGGTCTACCAGATCACCCGCAACGCGATCATCGACCACCACCGCGCGGCCGCCGCGGCCGGCCGGGCCCAGCATCGGGCCGCCTTCGACCGCAGCCTGACCGCCGAGGCGGCCGACCCCGGCGCCCTGAGCGCGCTGGCCGGATGCCTGGCGCCGATGCTGGAGCGGCTGTCCGAGCGCGACCGCCAGGCCATCGCCCTCGTCGACTACGAAGGCGTCACCCAGGCCGAGGCCGCCCGGCGGCTCGGCATCTCGGTGCCCGGGATGAAGTCCCGCGTCCAGCGGGCCCGCGCCCGGCTGCGCACCCTGCTGACGGCCTGCTGCCGGGTGGAGACGGACGCCCGCGGCGACGTGCGTGAGGTGCGGCCCGCGGGAGCGTGCCCGTGCAGCGGCTGACCGGCCAGGATCGCACCGGTGCACGGGCAGGCCAGTGCACGAGTGGGCTGGTCTCACCCGCAGGCGCCGGATGAGCAGTCGGCCGGAGGGCAGCACGCCCGCAGGCAGGCCTGCAGGTCGGCCAATGCCTGGCCGATCCGGGCCGGGTCGGCGCGGTAGTAGACGGTCTTCCACTCGCGGCGCGAGGCCAGCACGCCGCCGTCGCGCAGGGTCGCCAGGTGGGTGGAGGTGGCCGACTGGGCGAGCTCCATGCGCTCGGCGACCTGGCCCACGGTCAGCTCGATCCCGCCGGCGAACAGCAGGAGGATCTGCTGGCGGGTGTCGCTGGCCAGGGCCTTGAGGAAGCCGCGGGCCGCATCCGTCAACTCGATGTCGCTTCCCATCTCCATGGGACGATCCTACCCCATCATATTGTCATTTATAGATTTAACGATATGATGCGCGGCATGGACACCATCGTCATCGGCAGCGGCCAATCCGGCCTGGCCGCCGCCCGAGCCCTGCGCAACGCCGGCCTCATCCCCGTCGTCCTGGAGGCGGGCGAGCAGCCCACCGGCTCCTGGGCCCGCTATTACGACAGCCTCACCCTGTTCTCCCCGGCCCGCTACAGCGCCCTGCCCGGCGCGCCCTTCGACGGCGATGCGGACCGCTATCCGCATCGCGACGAGGTCGTCGCCTACCTGCAGCGCTACGCCGCCCGCCTGGACGCCGACATCCGCACCGGCGCCCGCGTCACCGCCGTACGCGCCGACAGCGGCGGCTTCATCGTGGAGCTCACCGACGGCACCGCCCTGTCGGCGCCGTCGGTGATCGCGGCCAGCGGCTCCTTCGGCAACCCGCACCTGCCGCTCCTGCCCGGCCAGGAGACCTTCACCGGGCAGATCCTGCACGCCGCCGCCTATCGCAACCCGGCCCCGCATGCGGGCAAGCGCGTCGTGGTGGTCGGCGCCGGCAACTCCGCCGTCCAGATCGCCCACGATCTGGCGGATGTCGCCGCGGTCACCCTGGCCACCCGGGCACCGATCCGCTTCGTCGACCAGCGCCCCCTCGGCCGCGACCTGCACTTCTGGTTCGCGATCACCGGCTTCGACCGGCTGCCCGCCCGCCGGGCCGACGCCCCGCCGGCCGTGCCGGTGCTCGATGACGGCCGCTACCGCCGCGCCCTGGCCGACGGCCGCATCACCCGGCGGGCGATGTTCACCGGCTTCGCCGACGACGCCGTGGTGTGGGCCGACGGGACCCGCGAGCACGTCGACGCGGTCGTCTTCGCCACCGGCTACCGGCCTCACCTGCCCTACCTGCACGCCCTCGGCGGCGTCCTGGACTCCTCCGGCCGGCCCCGCCAGCGCGGCGGGATGTCCACCGTTCATCCCGGGCTCGGCTTCCTCGGCCTGGAATGGCAGCGCACCCCCGCCTCCAACACCCTGCGCGGCGTCGGCCGCGACGCCGCGCACCTGGCCCGGCACCTGGCCCGCCATCTGCGAGCCCGCCGCAGCACACGCGCCCGGGCTGGGGCGTAGCGCCGGTGAGCGACTCGATGCCGGTCACCGGCGGGCTGGTGGTGCTGCTGGCGGCGACCATGCTGACCATCGGCACCGGCCTGACCCGCGAGGCCTTCACCCGCCTGGTGCGCCGCCCCGGCGCGCTGGCCGCCGCGCTGATCGTCAACGTCGTCGTGATCCCGGCCGTCGCGCTGCTCATCGTGACCGTCCTGGGCCTGCAGGGCCCCATCGGCTACGGGATCGTCCTGGCCGCCGCCGCACCCGGAGGCGGAACCGGAGCCCTGCTGGCCGCCCACGCCCGCGGTGATCTGGCGCTGGCCGTCGGCCTCCAGGGCGCCCTGGCCGTGCTCGGCCTGGCCGCGGTGCCCGCCTGGAGCGCGCTCACCTCCTACGGCGGCGCCCCCGCCGCCACGACCGGCGGCCCGCAGGTGCTGGGCATGCTCGCCGGGCAGCTGATCCCCCTGGCCCTCGGGATGGCCTTGCGCTCCCGTCACCCGACCGCAGCCGACCGGGCCGCAGCGATCAGCCGCCGTATCGCCGATGTACTACTGGTGGCCATGGTGGCCTACCTGCTGGCCACCACTGCCGATGAGCTCAGCGCCCTGCCGGTAACGGCGTTCGCCGCGTTCACCGCGCTGACGACCGTGTGCCTGGCTGCCTATGCCACCCCTGGCCTGCCCGATCGACCGGCCCGGCGGACGGTGGCGATGACCACCGCCGTCCGAAACCTGTCCCTGGCCCTGCTGATCGCCAACCTGACCACCCACCCCGCCGAAGTCGGCCTCACCGTGCTGGCCTACGGCCTGGTCATGTATGCCGCCTGCGGCCTGGCCCTTGTGGCCTTCCGGGCTGTCGACCGTCGCCTCGTCTCCATCACGTGACCCCCCGGTAGGAAGAAGGTCCAGCACCCCTCGAAGTCACTGACAGTCATTCCGCGTGGGCACCTTTACGGCGGCCGACGGCGAGCGGCCGGGTGACGATCATGCCCAGGAGGAGCAGTGTGATCACGCGGCCAGGCCGACCGCAGCGAAATCGATCTCTTTGAGCTCGGGGTTGAACGCCGCCGGCTCGCATGCGATCTCGTCGGTGGCGTACGCGCCGAAGCGGCGGATGTGGGCGCGCAGGTACGGCGAGATCGCGCCGAGCTCGGCGGCGGTGATGGGCCAGCCCTCGGCGACCAGCGTGCGCGCCACGTCCATCAGGTCCAGGGCGTTGTGGAAGATCACCAGGTTCGCCAGCAGGGTGTTCATCTTGATCAGCTTCTCCTGCTCGTCGGGGTCGTTGTGGGCGATCACCCCGTTGTTGCCGAAGGAGAGCCACTGGGAGAACGCGTTGTAGGACTCGACCTTGTTGGTCGCCGCCGTCACCCGGGAGCGCAGTGCCGGATCGGCGAGATAGCGCAGCAGCGCCACCGTGCGCACGCTGCGGCCGACCTCCCGAAACGCCTTGTAGATGCGGTTCTTGCGGGAGTTGGAGCGCAGCCGCCGCATCAGCGTCGCCGAGCTCAGCCGGTTTTCGCTGATGGAGATCGCCACCTGCATCAGATCCCGCCAGCGCCGCTCGATCAGCTCCCAGTCGACCACGTTGCGGCCGCGGTCGCCGAACAGCGCGTCGATGTGCGGGTAGGTCAGCCGGGAGTCGGCGCGGAAGAAGATCAGGTCCTTGAAGTTGCGGATGCGCGGCATCAGGTCGAACCCGAAGAGCGTGGCCAGCGCGAAGACCGGGAACGACTGGCCTTGCGTGTCGGCGTGCACGGTCCTCGGCTGGACGTCGGAGTGGTTGGCGAGCAGGCCCTCGATCAGGTGGACGGCCTCCCACACCCCGCACGGGATGAACCGGGAGAACAAGGCCACGTAGGTGTCGGCGACGTAGTGGTAGGCGATGCCGCCCACTCCTCCGTAGCGGATCGAGGTCTCCGCCAGCAGGTTGTCGATGTAGGTCTCCACATGCGTGCCGTCGGCCGCCACCGCGGTCCCGTCGCCCCACGCCTTGACCACGTCGAGTTCGGCGAAGGCGTTGACGACGGAGGCGATGGCGGCGTTCAGCTTGGCGATGGTGATGTGCCGGTTGCGGACCATCGACAACTCCCGCGCCGAGATTCCGGACAGGTGCCTGGCCGCCTCGTACGGGCCCAGGTTGATCCCGCCGGTGAAGATCGCCAATGCGTACCGGAACAACGGGTCGGAGATCTTCGGGTCCGATCCCGAGGCCGGCCCGAAGTGGTGGTGCCAGCCCAGCCAGTGCGCGGTGCGCGCCACGATTCCCAGCAGCGAACGCTCGGGCATGCGCCGCTCGATCGCCGCCTGAAGGTTCTCCGCGGCCTTCAGCGTCTCCTGGCCGCGCCGCCGCTTGACGGTCGGGGTGCCGTCCTCGGCGATGACCAGATCGGTGTTGTCGGTGTACCCGGCGTCCAGGCGCGCGGCCGCGGCCAGATGCGCCCCGCGCAGCTGAGCGACGAACCCGGCCGCCGTATCCGGCAGGCCCACCTGCGCGCAGAAACCCTCCAGCAGCGGCTCGCACTGCTCCCAGGGCAACAGGTTGGCGCTCCAGTCGGCGTACTCGCCCGCGCCGGCCACCGCGATGTCACCGGTGCGCAGGTCCTCGGCCAGGTAGGTGAAGACCATCGCCTCGAAATGCCGGCGCGCCACCATGCCCGGACGGCGCCGGTCAGTGACCGCGCGCCGCCAGTTGCCGGAGGCGAACATGATCCCCGACTCCGGGTCACCGGCCGCATCGACCGGTGGCGGCATCGAGATGAAGTCGCGCCGCAAGCCCTCATGGGCGCACGCGTGCTCCAGCGCCACCAGCACCGAGTCGTCGGCCGAGGTGGCCTTGAACTCCAGCTTCGCGACCAGGTCGAACATGACGGATCGGTCCTTGGCGAAGAACCGGTGCGCCAGCACCTCGTAGTTGTCGCCGTGGAAGGCCGCCACCGCCTCGATGTCGGCCAGTTGCGCGCCGAAGCCGCCGGCCTGCTGTACCGCGGCCACCGCTCGCTCCACCCCTCCGGCGGCCTCGGGGCCGTCGGGGTCCAGGTGCTCCAGCACGGTGCGGTAGGTGCCGATCAGTTTCTCGCTGACCGTGCGCTGGCGCTCGCGGATGTCTTCCAGCGCTGCCCGGGCCCGCTTCAGGTTGCCCGCCACCCGCTTGCACAACATCTCCGCCAGGTCGTCGCGGGCCCGCATCCGCGCGATGTGCGCCAAGCACGCCAGCAGCGCCAGAGCCTTGACCGGGTCGTAACGCGACAGGGTGTCGGCGTCCTGGGCGTCGGCCTCCCCGGCGAAATCAGCGATCTTCGACGGCGCGATGCCCTCCAGCCATGTCCCGGTGTCACCGAGGGCGTCGATCTCGTCCAGATAGTCGGCCTGCCTGCGAAAGCGCGTCCAGCTCGCCCGCTGCGCCGGCTTCTTCAGCCGGTTGAACAGCGTCCGCCCGTCCGGGCCGGCCGTGGTCAGCAGAGCTCCGATGCGCTCACGGCCCTCGGGACCCATCCGCCCGACCACGCGGGCGAAGATCTCGGCGTTGACCCGCGCCCGGATCCGGGTGGCCATCTCATCCAGCGTGGTGAAGCCCGGCAGCTCCAGCGACTCCTCGATCAAGCGCTCCAGCGCGACATTGATCAGATCCGGCGGGTTGTTCTTCGCCAGCGCCGCCTTGCCCATGGCCTCGGCGGCAATCACCCGGGCCCGCCCCTGGTCGTAGGCCACCCCCTGACGGGCCCGGATCTGGCTGCGGTGCCGTTTGGCGGTGCGCCCGGCCCCCAGATCCGGCTCCACCTCCTCAGCCAAGCCCAGACAGCGCCGCACGTGGTCGACAACGACCTCGGGAACCTCCTGCCGAGAGGGGAAACGCGCCATCTTCTGGAAGCACTTCAGCGCCACGACCACGGCCAGCAGCGCCTGCGGCTCGGCGGCCCGCTCTCGTGCCCAGTCGACCTCCTCGGCGGTCGGGGTGAAGAACACGTGCAGTACCCGCGCCGAAGTCAGGCGCTTGAACTGCGGGTAGGCGGTCCGCTCGATCGACGTCACCGGCGAGTCCTTTCCGGCTTGATCGTCTCCAGAACCCGCACACCATAGCGACAGGTGATCACGGTGCGTCCCAGTGTTCGCCGAACCGTAATCAAGTCAGCGCAAACAGTTACACCTCAGGCATTGATAGGACTGCTGACCTGCAGCTGGCCCCTTTCCGGCTTACTTGGTCTGCCCCCCTGGAGCGGGGTGGAGGCCGGCCAGCAGGATCCACGGGGTATGGCTGCACCTGGCCGCCGCCGAGCCCGGCACCTGCCGCCTCACCGCTGAGCCCTCCGCCATGGAGGCCGGCCGCGTCAGGCCGGGTATCCCGGCCAAGAGCCCGGCGCTGATCGAACGCGACTCCCCGGCCTACTTCGCCTGGCACCGCCTGCCCGATGCGGCCGATGACGCCCCTGCCCGGCTCGAGCTCGGTGCGATCGGCCACGGACCCGGCGGCCGCACCCTTGCCGCGCGGCTCGCCGCGCAGATCCACGCCGAGGACCACGACCGGACCGCTCGCCCCACCCTCACTGTCTACCCCGCAGGTACCCCGGCCGATGAGCTGCCCGCCGGACACGTCATCGTCAAACGCGCGACACAGATGATCATGTCGTGGCCCGAGCGGTCCGGCGCCCGCTCGCTGCCTGGCAAGGGCTGAACCGGATCGAACCCAACGAGAGCTGACGGGCCTGCGGGAAAAACGATCGACACCCCACGAGATCGAATGTGTGTGCGATATGAGGCGATACGGTCGGACGCGTGCATGACACTGAGCCGCTCCCGGTGCCGCCACTGGTGCTCTACGGGACCAACCCGGTCTTCCTGACGGGCCGCTGGTGGGCCGAGGGCCGCCGGTGGGCGCACATCAGCTGGATCGTCACGGGTGAGCAGGAACCACCGCAGCCCTTCCTCACCGACAAGCACCTGCCGTATGAGGACATCAGCGAGCTGGCCACCGAGTCCTACCAGCAACTCCGCGATGACCCGGCGGTCAGGTTGGTCCTGCCGCCCTTGGTCATCTGCCGCGGGCACGTGGCGTTCCTGCGCCGGTGGCGCCGAGGCGGCAACACCTGGTGGGCCTTGACCTCCCGCGTGATCTGCGACCCCGCCCCCGGGCCGCGCCACCCGCGTCTCATCGAGGATCGGGCGGCCGCCATGGACGTCCGCCCGATCGAGGGTGAGGACTACCGGCGCGTCCCCAGGATCTATGCCGGGCCGTGAACCGGTGGCAACCGCCTAACGGCGACGCGGCCCTCCCCCAGGCTTGTCAGGCTGGCAGCAGCGCGGCCGGCGATGGGCGAGACGGTCAACGGCACGCCAGGCTTTGCGCCCCGGGCGGCCGCGATGGTGCGCGCCGGTTACGAAGCGGTGAGTTCGCTCAGCAGCGCCGCGGCGGCCGCCGCCCGGGCGGCCGCTTTGCTCGCCCCCGTCCCGGTCGCAGACACACTCCGGTCATCGGTGATGATCCGCGTGCTGACGGTGGCGGTGAACGCCGGGGCATGCGACGGTCCTGTGGAGGTCACCTGCCACTCCAACGGGCTGATACGGCCCTGCTGCTCCTGCTCGTTCAGCACACTGATCGGATGGTGCTCGACCGTCAACGGCTCCCCCGCCGACACCGCGGTGGTGGCCACCGCGATGCGGGCCGCCTCCTGCGCGGCGGCGGCCTGGTCGATGCGGATGCCCGCCTCCTTCAGCCACGTCCTCAGCGTGAACGTCGGTACCTTGAGGGAGTCGGCGGCCTGGCGGACGCTCATCCCGTCGCTCAAGAGGGTCTGGGCCACATCGACGACCCGCTGCCGCTCCCGGCGCCGATCCTCCTCACTCGGCAGGCTCATGCGCTGGGCGTGCGCGGCGGCGCCCTCCTCCAGCATCTGGCCGGCCTGGATCAGGCAGGTGACGCTGCAGTACAGCCCGAGCCGCAGGTGTCGACCGCGGCCGCCGGGCGCGCGTTCCAGCAGGTACCAGCCGGCGGGCACCCAGATGCCGCGCTCGGAACGCTGGCAGATCCGGCAGAAGAAGCTCCGCTCGTTCTCCTGGTGACCGGAGCGGGTGGCGGCCAGGGCGCCGCGGCGGCGCGACGGCGGAGGCTGCTCGGACCGCTGCCGTGGTTCGTCGATGCTCATGGGGATCCACTGTGCCAGGGCGCACAGTCATCGGTCGCGTCGTGCCCGTTGCTGTCGATTATCCCTGGCGGGGGGTGCAGCCGCCGCCGGGGACGGTGTCGGTGACCGACAGGTAGGAGTGCCAGTCCCCCAGGACCGTGGCGCGGCCGTTCGCCGTCGAGGAAGAGCTCGCTGGGGGAATGGCGGCGACGTACCAGCCGGCCGCCTTCGCCATGGCCTGCTCGTGGAAGAGTCGGCCCTTGCTGAGCGCTGCGGTGCTCGGCCGGTTGAAGGAGATCGGTTGACGATTGGTCAAGGAGCAGAGAATCATTCGTTCCCGCAGGGCATACCAGACCACCGCGCCTCCATCGTGCGTACGCAGTGCATACAGCGTCGGTGCGACGTCGACGTCGATCGCCATCGTCCACTGGCCCCGAAGAGCCCGCTGTTCAGCACGGGTATCGGCGGCGGCCTGCGTCGTGTAAGCCGCAGGCCCGATGATCCGCGCGAGTTTCCCGTCGTCCTGGGCGCTGGTAGCCCTGGGGTCGAGGCTGAGGATTGAGGCGTGGGCGCGGGCTACGCGGCGCGGCGACACCGACAACCCAGCTGCGTCCGCGGTGATGGAGGTGGCCAGGCCGTGGGAGTCGAGCGCGATCCGGGGTAGGGAAGTCGTGCGCATGGTGGTACCGGCGATCACCCGCCAGCCGCTGCGGGTCAGGGCATAGACCATCTGGGTACGGCCTCCGCCCGCGCGCCGCAGATCCGAGACGAACCAAGGCGAACCGCCAGTTCCGGGGGTGATGCGCGGGATGTAGAAGCGGACGCCGGTCACCCGTCGGGGTCGGGCAACGGGAGCGCCCTGGAGCGCTTGGATGCGGTAGTGGGCGCGGGTGAGCTGCAGCGCCAGCCCCGCCTCGGCATCGCTGAGACCGGTGCCACCAGTCGCGGCCGATCGCGTGATCAGCCGCCAGTACCGGTCGTGGATCCGGCGGGCCATTTTCTCCGTCACCGCCGCGGTGAGCTGCGGCACGGGAGCTGCCGTCGGCGGCGACGCGCGTGAGGACGTCGCTGGCGGAGGCGGCGGCGTGGCTGTCGCGGTCGTGCAGGCGACCGCCATGGTGAGCATGCCGCCCGCTGCGATCCAGCGGTGCCAGTTGCGGTGCCATCTGCGACGGTTCATCGCTATCTCCTCGCCGCGAGTCCTTGATGTCCGGTCACAAGACGGCCATGGGGAGAGTGAGCGCTGCGGAAGCTCGGATGTGGACTCATCCCCATGACCGCTATCTGACAAGATTAGTCAGAAAATTTGACATAGCGATAGAGGGCGAAAGAAAGATCGTCACGAACGGGCTGTCGTTTCCCTCCAGGGTGTGCAGAGCGGTCCAACGGAAGAGGAAAGAGTCAGGTGTACCGGATCAGGTCCTCGTGCTCAGTGATCAAGGGGATGAGGTCCTGCAACAGCGGATCGAACGGACTGCGTAGATCGCTGTAGTCGGGGTGAGCCAGCTCGCGCATCAGTACGCGCAGGCGGGCGGCGATGACGCGTAGCTGCGGTAGATCAGCAGCAGCTATCTCCGAGGAGTCAGTTGTGGTCGTGACCGGAGAAAGCAACGCGATGCTTTCACCAAGCTCGTAGAGGCTGTCGGCGAGATCCTCGTCATCGACATGCTCGGCGTACGGCGGTAGGCGGACGGCGAGCGAGAGCAAGCGTTTGGCGTTGGTGGTGAGCCACGCATCACCACGGCGCTGCGCGAACCAGGCTTTTTCGTTGGAAGGAAGGCCGGCAGCCACAGCTCGACCGCGCATCAACCGGGTGTGTACCGTCGTCTTGCTCAACCGCCCCAAGACGCGGCCCATCTCAGTTAGGGACAGGCCCATCTCGATGCCCAGCTCCAGCAGCCGATGCTCGAGCCGGTCGAGCGCACCAGGGACAGCCGGTACACGCGGGCGAGCCCATTCAAGGAGAACCAGCGCATCAAGAACGTCCGCCCGAACCTGACGGCGGGAGATCCGATGATGCGTCAGAACATACGTGACCAGGGCAATCGGGTCCGACGAGGCTTGTTCCAGATCGGGATCCTCAGCCCGGCGACGGCGGTCAAGGATCGCATCTGTCGCGAGACGACAAGTGCGATCGGAGACTAGGTGAACCTTCCGAGGCGGCATGCGTACGTATGATACGTACACCATCGAGATTCGTATCGCTCCTCGGTGATCGCGAGCTGTCCCTTCTCACTTGAAGTGAGCCATTCTCACTGGACCTGAGCTACGGAGCTGGGTTGCTCAGCGACCTGAGCCAAGAGGACAGCCACTCTCTCGAAGCAGAGCGCCGATGGCGTAAGAGGGGTCTGCTCTGGCCGCTGGGTGCCTGCCGTGGGGCGTGACCGCGCTCGTGCCCGGACCGTACCCGGCAACTGTGGAGACCGGCTGCTGGGGTTTCACGAGTGGCCCTGACCTGCGGACGAGTCAGGGAATCATTGATCGCTTCCCAAGATGAAGATGATCGTTTCCCTAGTCGGCCGTGCATTCAAGGCCTGGGTGGGCGCCAGGAGGGGTCGCTGATGCGCGAATGCCGCGCTTGGAACCAGTCGGTGGCGATGTCGGTTTCGGTGATCCGTCCGATCAGCGCCAAGGCGGAGCTGACGCTCTCGTCTGCTTCCACGGGGTCGACGTCATCATCGGTGATCTGGAAGCGCAGTCCGTCCATCAGGTGGTCGAGCGCGTGCGGATCGTCACCGAACCTCCGATCAGGCCAGTTAGGCTCGAAGGAGACGATCATGCGCCCGTCACGGGCGTACTTGAAGTACTCCCTGCCGTGGATGTCCATGCTGAAGCTGAGGGCCTGACGGCCGCCCTGGGTGACGGACATCAGGGACGCGTCGTCGTCGAAAAGTGTCGGCACGATCCCGATCCAGCCGTTGACCTCGGCCACCCAGCGGGAGCCGTCGTCGAGGTGGTGGTCGAGGATCTCGCTCAGGTGGCAGGGGGTGCGGGTGGCGAGGTCCAGATGGAAGGCCGGGGCGAGGGTGCCGAGGTCCGCCCCCTTGATCCACAGGGCGCAGAATCCCAGCGCCCACAGGTCCATCTCGGCATCGAGCTCTTCGGTGAAGATGGTCGAGACCAGAAGGTCGTACAGGTGGGTCCGTGACTGCATGGCTGCCTCTCGATGAGGGGCGTTCCGCAAGACGCTCCCTCCGGATGGCGGGTTACGGAGCGTCTTCGATGGTCGTGATCGTTTCCCGACTGCGCGTCCGGGGGTTCAGCGTGCTGCGTCGGGCATGCGGACCGTCACGTAGGGATGCGGCTGCTCCAGCCACTCGTCAGTCAACCGCGCCCCGGTGGTGTCGTCGATGACCGCGAGGAAGGCGGCCCTCCAGTCGTAGTCGACGCGGCCACCGAGGTCGTCGTCATCCTCGTCCTCGTCGAGGTCCTCGGGCGCCGGCTCGACGAAGAAGTCCGTCATCGCCTGCAGTTCGGGCCACCGGGCCAGGCCGGCATGGTCTTCCTGCTGCCCGGGGAACATCCCGTCGATCGCCAGGAGGTGCTCGCCTCCGGCCGCGAAGCTCAGCTGATTGTTGGCGTTGACGTTCCACCAAGCGCTGTAGACGCGCGCTCCCACACTGAGCCGCCGCAGCACGACGGGCTCCGTCCCGAGGTAGTCCCACTCGAAGAGAACGGTGGTCGAACCGTACCAGCCGACGAACACGGGATAGGCGTCGCGTTCGGGCGGCCCGACGGCCTCGAGCGACGCCGGTTCGTGCAGCCGGTAGGGCGTGTTCCCGGCGAGCCGGGCGGCGACCTGGTCCAGGGTGAGCGCCCGTCCGTCATCGGGGACCACCGCCGTCCAGCACATGCCCTCACTGAGCCACTGCACGCTGCTCATCAGTCGCCGGTAGTACTCGCGCAGGTCAGCGGTCGGCGGCTGTCCGGTGGTCACGCAGGGCCCCTTCGCTCGGCGGAACGGATCGTCGAGATCATCTCAGAGGCGCGGCGGAACCGGCCAGGCCGTCCGCACCCCTAGCTTTCTGCTGACTCTGCAGGGCTCAGCAAATGATCTTTACGCGCACGCTTCACCCGCTGATCACCCCGTCTGCGCTCGCAGTGACCGCACACCGCCGGCACCCTTCTCCACGGCCGCCACACCCGCTCGGAAGAGCCCGCCGACGGTCACACCATCCGGAGAAACAACGAGATCCCGTCCGATCGGAGTGATCGGACGGGATCTCGTCAACGTGCTTCAGGCCATTTCAAGAACGGCCCTGCTGTGATGGGTGGATGTTCTTGTTGGGGATCCGTCCGCGCCGCGGGAGGGTGACTTCTCGCGGGTGGCAGGAGGCGGTATGCAGATTCCCGAGCCGGTGACGTGCCGCTCGTGCTCCCGGGTGATGATGGCGGGTGATGCGGCCGCCTACACGCCGCTCCGGGGCCGGTTGATCGTCGAGCGCGGGTACTGCCTGTGCCCGGCCAAGCAGGAGGCGCCTGCTCCTGCGGGTGAGCGGCAAGCGGGTCCGCAGGACGTTCTCAGCCTGCTGGACCTTGCTCCGACCGCGGACCTTCGGGCGGTGAGCCTGGCCGCTGCCCCGGTGCCTGAACGGGTACAGCCAACCGCGACGCGGTGATCTTCCCTGCGGTGCCGCGGGTCGGCAGGCCAGTCTCTGCGCTCCCCGCACATCATCGCTCACTCCACGCCCCCATTGATCACTTTAAGTAATCAATTGGACGCGAAAGCGATAGGTTGAGGGTGGACGGCCGCGTCGGCTGCGGCATCGGTCAACCGAGGGGACGCAATGCCGATAAGCGTGCAGCGGGAGCTGGCATTGGTCTCACTGATCGATGACATCACCGCGGTGGCCAGCGCCACCGATGACCTGGAAGAAGCCGCGTGCGCAACATTATCGGCGGTGTGCGAGGGACCGGCTGGCCGCTGGGGCATCTGAGCGTGCCGGCCGCCGACGGTGAGGCATTCGTCTCGGCCAGCATCTGGATTGGGCCGATCGAGGACTTCCCGGTGCTGCGCGAGATCGCCGCCACCACCCGCTTCACGGCCGGGACCGGTGTCATCGGCCAGCTCGCGGCCACCGGCGAGCCGGTCTGGTCACGCGATATGATCACCGATCCGCTGGTGGTGCGCCTGCTGGGCAGCCGCGACCCGGGCGTGCGGGCGGTCTTCGCCTTCCCGGTCATCGCAGTCGACGGCGTGGTGGCGGTGCTGCAGTTCTTCTCCGAGCAGGTGATCCCCCGGGACGAGCTGCTGCTGCGGGTGATGGCGGCCATCGACTACCAGCTGGGCCGGATGGCCGACCGCCGCAAGGTCCGCGACACCGCTCAGGCCGGCCGGGATCGGCTGCAGCAGATCGTCGACGCCTCCGTGGAGGGCTTCATCTCCACTGACGCGGCCGGGCACATCACCGAGTGGAACAGCGCGGCCGCGCGCATGTTCGGCCGCGCGAGTGAGCAGGTGCTGTGCACGAGGCGATCGTGCCGGAGCGCTACCGCGGGGCCGATCAGTTCGGCCGGATCCGGTGCCTGACCACGGGGCAGTCGAACGTGCTGGGCCGCAGGCTGGAGCTGGCCGGGGCCGGGCCCGACGGCAGTGAGTTCCCCATTGAGATCGTGGTGTGGGCCACCCGCGAGAACGAGGGCGAGTGGGCCTTTCCCGCCTTCGTGCACGACATCACCGAGCGCCGCCAAGCGGAGTAGGCGCTGCGCCAAGCCTATGAGGCCGAGTGGCAGACCGTCACCCGCCTTAAGGACCTGGACACCGCCAAGCAGCAGGCTCGGGTGGATCAGGGGAAGATCAGGTTTTCAGGAGGGGAAACTCTCAAGCTCTGGTCCCACCGACCATGTTTGGTAACAGTAATGTAAAGCTTGCAGGTCAGTCATGGTGCGTTTCACACAACCACACAGTCACACGGTCACACAGTCGGGGAATCGCACGTTCCTCGGGCGACAGTAGTCTCACGCGCTGTTGCCAACATGCAGCGCATGATGGCAAGATCCCCCTATCATGGGCTTCCAGGGGTTCTGATCCCCTCATTTGCCATCTCTCCTTGAAGGAGAAAGGTTACATAGGTGTCTTCTACGCTCCCTGAGATCACGCCACCCACCACAACTTCCGCGTGGCTAGAACGAGATATCACCCATATGGCTAACGTCATCGCTCTGATGATGCGAAAGGGAGGAGCAGGCAAAACAACTCTCCTCCTTCTGCTTGCCGATGCTCTCGCGAGGTTCGGCCTTAGGGTGCTCGTGGTGGACCTCGATCCCCAGGGGAACGCATCGATAGGTCTAGGTCACAAGGTGGAGCTCGTTGAGACTGGTACTACCCGTCTCGGGGCTAAACCGATTCTCACTCCCACGGTCCCTACCGTGGTAGATGTCATCGAAGCAGACGAAGAAGGAGTTGCTACACAAGCAATCCAGATCGTCGACTGGGGGTACGACTCCGAGGAAGCTTTCCACCTGGGAGGTCCTCTCTTCCCCAACAAGATCGGCACTATCGGTCTAATCTCCTGTTACCGCGCTCTGGAAACTGCTGCTACAGCTTGGAAACCCAGCGAGCTGGAACGGCTAGCCAAAGCCCTCCTGATTCCGGCCGAAACAGGAGAGCCTGCCCCGAACTGCGAGTGGGATGTTGTCCTGATTGATACGCCTCCGGGCGGATCGCTTATATCTGTCCAGGCGGCGATGGCTGCTCATCGTGCACTGTTCGTAACGCAGGCCGAGAAGTTCGGAGTCGAGGCCATCCCTGAAACACTTCTCCTTGTGGGGGATGTAAAGGACAACTATCGTCACGACGAACTGGACGTCCTCGGGCTTGTCTTCAATGAGTACGTGGACCGGAGCATTACCCAGCGAACCCTGATCACTCAGGTTGAAGAAAACCGTAATCAAGGGATAGCGGGATTCGGCATCCCTGTGCTGGATGGTCGTCTGCCCAATTACACGGTGGTGGGTAAGAGCCAAAATGCAGAAGCGCCACTTTCGGCCTATCTGGCCGCGAATGAGCGTGAAACGGCACAGAAGGTCTGCCAGAATGCTGAGGTCATCGCTCTTCAGATGCTGAAGAAGATCGAGCACCCTGAGACATCCAAGATTAAGGCTGCCTGGAGCAAAGCCTGGCCAGAAGCGATGCGTACGCCGATCATCAGGAGTGCATAAGTGTCTACGCCTGGTACTACTCCGGAAAAGAAGAAACGGAGGCTGCAGCCAAAACCAATTACTGGTTTTGGCAGGCCGGTTGCCGCTAGTGACATTGCGGACCGGACTGAGGCCGTCGTGCCTTCTGCGCCCGCCGAGCCCGTGACCCCTGAGGAGCAGGAGCGCGGCAC
>NZ_BMQE01000047.1:0-56403 GCF_014647955.1 Planomonospora antibiotica
CCTTTCCTTGTGATCTCACATTCCGTCACCGCTGCCGACGGCGCTGGTGAAACGCTCAGGCAGGTGCTCGAATCCGTCACCCCGCGGGGAGTGCAGGAGCGGGACCATCAGGATCCCGCTGAGGAGTCCGATGGCGAGGAAACGGAAGAACCACATGGCCGACATGATCTCGGATGGCGGAGAGGGTAGGTCAAGAGCCGGGCTGGGGGAGCTTCCACGGATGGAAGGGCGTGATCGGTTCCTGGATCATGGTTAGAGGGGGGGTGAGGAGCCTGCGGGATATATGCGGGATGATCTTCTGTCGTTCGGGTCAGGGAAGATGCTTTCGCCCTGCTCAGAAACTCTGCCGTCGCCCGGAACACGGCCCTCTTGAAAACCGCTAGGGCCGGTGGCGGTCCTCGTGGGTTCGAATCCCGCGCTCTCCGCCGAGCACGCGAAACGGTGTCTGACCAGGGGTTCCGCCCCGGTGAGGCACCGTTGACCGTTGCCGGGGTGCGCAGCCGTGCGCCGCTCCGAGCCGTTGCATGTCGCTGATCGGGGGATATCCGTGGGGCGAAGGCTTCGCCCCACTCGGCCGTCTTCCGGAGATCCGGCAGGAAGCTTTCGGTGAGGGCCTTCGTCCGCAGGGTCTTCGACTTCTGCCGGGCAGAGACCTTCCGGCGGGCCTCATGGGACGCGGTCTTGCCGGAGGCATTCCGGCGGGCCTCTGCGGGCTGCGAGTCAGGTTCAGCGTGACCGCCGTTGCACGACGTCGGCGAGTACGGTGGTCACCAGCTTGTTGACGGTCGCCGTGGTCGGTGGGTCCGGGTCGCGGTCCGCGAACAGGAGGTGCCCGCCTCCGACCAGGGAGAGGGTGAGCGAGTCGATGTCGGCGTCGGTCGCGATACGGCCCATTGCGCGCTCGTCGGTCAGGTAGGCGGAGACCGCGGTCGTGGCCTGGGCGAGGATCGCGATGCCGCCTCCGGGCATGGCTTGCCGCAGCCGTGCGCGCAACTCGTCCCGGAACGTGATGAGCGGGATGATCGCCACGGGAACCGGCCCGAACAGGGTGGTCAGCGCGCCGGTGAGGTTGTCGGCCACGGTGCCGGTGCCGACGGACTCGCGCAGCGCCCGCGCCTGCGTCTCGAGCTGCGCGGCCCGGTCGAGCACGAGTTCGGTGAGGAAGGCGTCGAAGTCGGTGAAGTGCCGGTGCAGTACGCCCTTGGCGCAGCCGGCCTCGTCGGTGACGGCCCGGCTGGTCAGCCCGTTCGGGCCATCCCGCAGCAGCACGCGTTCGGCGGCGTCGAACAACTGCTGCCGCGCGTCGCGAAGGTGCACCCCGGTCGGCACTTGACAGACCCCCTCCTGCGTTGGGCTCCTGAATATCCATTGGCATGTGGGCGCTTGCCCACTAAGGTGAACGCATGCCCACTCTACCGCGAGAGCAACCAGAATCCGCGCAGCCGCATCAGGCTCGGCGGACGGCCGAATCGTTCGGCACGGACCCGCAACGCTACGACCAGGCCCGGCCCGGTTACCCCGATGACCTGGTGATGCGTATCGTCACCGGGAGCCCGGGGCCTGACGTGCTCGATGTCGGCTGCGGCACCGGCATCGCGGCCGGTCAGTTCCAGGCCGCCGGTTGCGCGGTGCTCGGCGTCGAACCGGACGCGCGGATGGCCGACTTCGCGCGAGCCCGAGGTTTGCAGGTCGAGGTGGCGACCTTCGAAGCCTGGGAACCGGCCGGCCGGATGTTCGACGCATTGATCGCCGCCCAGTCGTGGCACTGGGTGGACCCGGCCGTCGGCGTCGTGAAGGCGGCCGAGGTGCTGCGTCCGAACGGGCGCCTGGCGATCTTCGGGCACGTGTTCGAGCCGCCTGCCGAGGTGGCCGGGCCGTTCGCGGCTGCCTACCGCCGGGTGGCGCCCGACTCCCCGTTCAGCGATCAGCCGGCGCGACCTCCGCTGGAGATGTACCAGGCGGGGTACGCGAAGATCGCCGACAGCATCCGCGAGACCGGGCGGTTCACCGACCCGGAACAGTGGCGATTCGACTGGGAGCGGTCCTACACGCGCGACCAGTGGCTGGACCTGCTCCCCACCACCGGCGGCCTCACCCGGCTCCGTCCCGACCAGCTGGCCGAGATCCTGGACGCGGTCGGCCAGGCCGTCGACGCTCTGGGCGGCCGCTTCACGATGCGCTACACCACTCTGGCGGCTACCGCCGTACGCGTCGGCTCCCCTTGATCCGCGCTCGGCTCGACGCGGGCGCCGACCCGAATTCGGGTGGGGTGCACTTCCACGGTCGCCGCCGGGGCGGACCCGTGGCGGCCGACGACGAACCTCATTAGTGTGACCGAGTGCTCAGCTACGACGATCTTGTAGAGCAGGCCGTTCGAGCATCCGTCCTCGGCTGGGACTTCGGCTGGTTACGCGGCAGGACAACCGGCGGGAGACCATCCTGGGACTACGCCGAGCGAGCCTCCGCGCTGCTCCCGGCGACGCGGCGACTGCTCGACGTGGACACCGGCGGGGGAGAGGTCCTGGCCTCCCTGTCTCCACTGCCCCGTCATACCGTCGCGATGGAGGGGTGGCAGCCGAACGTGCCTGTCGCCGCCAAGCGGCTCGGACCGATGAACGTCACCGTGCTGGCCGGTACGGCGGATCGCATCCCCGCACGTGAGGGTGCCTTCGACCTCGTGCTCAACAGGCACGGTGCACTTGACCCGGTCGAAGCGGCGCGCGTTCTGGCCGAAGGCGGCAGACTGCTCACGCAGCAAGTGGGCAGCCGCAATGACCTGGAGCTGAACCATGCGCTGGGAGTGCCGCCCTCCGCGGATCCGGAGAGCTGGACCCTGGCCGTGGCGGAGGAGCGGTTCCACAGATGCGGGCTGCGTGTGCTGGACGCCCGGGAAGAGATGATCGACTACGTTTTCCAGGACATCGGCGCCGTAATCTTCCAGCTACGCGCCGTCCCGTGGCAGGTCCCCGGTTTCGATCACGACCGCCACGGGGAACCGCTACGCGCTCTCCATGAGCGCATCCGGTCCGAGGGTGCTTTCACCGTCCGGCATCACCGGTTTCTCATCGAAGCCGAACTCCGCCGCACCTGAAGACACGGTCTGCCCGGACGGAAGCGGGGCCGACGCCACGATGACCGATCCCGCTTCGGCGGGCTCATGTGAGAAGCCTCATGTCCGCCCTCTCTCCAGGGACGGGGAGGGGAGTACACCGTTGCTCGTTTCCGGGGGTAGTAGAGCCGGTCGTCGCGGCGCGTCGGGGGAGCAGCAGCGGGGTCGCCAGCAGGAGCACGCCGGCCAGGCCGATGGCCGTGTGCGGGCCGAGCAGGCCGCCCAGCACGCCCCAGACGGCCGTCAGGAGCGCGGTCGAGACTCTGGTCGTCACCGTCCAGGCGGACAGCGTGCGGGCGACCCGGTCGGGCGCGGTGCGTTCGAGGCGGTAGGTGGCGTAGACGGGGTTGAAGACCCCGCAGCAGAAGATGAGCCCGAGCTCGACGCCCATCACCAGCAGCAGACCGCCGGTCCCCGGCCCCAGGAAGGCCAGCCCGATGGGCCAGATCGCGCGCAGCGTCCCGGCCACGACCAGGACCCGGTGCTGCCCGAACCGGGTGGTGAGCGGCCGGGCCAGCCGCGACCCGAGCAGCCCGCCGATTGCGGGCGCGGCGAAGGCGAGGCCGTACTGCCACGGTGCGAACCCGAGCCGGCCGAGCATCAGGACGGCCAGCAGCGCGTCGGTGGCCATCACCAGGCCGTTGAAGGCGGCGGTGTTGAAGAACAGGGGGCGCAGCGTCGGGTCGGCGAGGATGTACCGCCAGCCGTCGAGCAGGTCCCCGGCCCGCACGCGTGCGACCCGCCGGCGCTCGGGCCGCGGCTCCCGGCCGCCCGCCGCGCCGATGCCCAGGGCCGAGAGCAGGTAGCTGACCGCGTCGGCCGCCACCGTCACCACCGGGCCGAGGAGCCCGATCGCCGCGCCGCCCAGCGGCGGCCCGATGACCGTGGTCGTCCAGGCCGTCGACTCGAAGCGGGCGTTGGCGACGAGCAGGTGCTCGGCCGGCAGCAGAGTCTTCAGGTAGGCGCCGGAGGCGGCGCGGAAGGTGATGTCGGCCGCCGCGACGACGACCGAGACCAGCAGGAGCTGGACGAAGGAGAGCACGCCGAGCGCGAACGCGGCGGGAATCGTCAGCAGCGCCGCGAACCGCACCAGGTCCGTCCCGATCAGCACCGGCCGCTTGCGGCGGAACTCCACCCACGGGCCCAGCGGCACCGCCGCGGCCGCGCCCGCCAGAGCCCCCACCGAGGACAACGCCGCGACCTGCTCCGGTCCGGCGTGCAGCACCTGGACGGCGATCAGCGGGAACGCGCCGAAGGCCAGCCACGTGCCGAGCGCGCTGGTCCCGTACGCCCCCCAGAGCCACCCGAACTGCCGCCCCAACCGGTGCCCGCTCCGCATGCCCGACGCTCCTCGCCGCTCACTCACACAACCGATCCGCGATCGGAAGCATCGAAGCGCGCGCCATGCGCAGGAATCAAACAACCATCAGGCCGTCTATCCACAACTGATGGTTGTATCCGTAGGGTGTGTCCGCATGGACCTCGACGCCGTCCGGACCTTCATCGCCGCCGCCGACGCGGGGCGGTTCCAGGAGGCCGCCGCCGAGCTGGCGGTCACCCAGCAGGCCGTCTCCAAGCGCATCGCCGCGCTGGAGCGCAGCCTCGGCGTGCGGCTGTTCACCCGCACGCCGCGCGGAGCCGAGCTCACCATCGACGGGCAGGCGTTCCTGCCCCACGCCCGCGAGCTGCTGCGCGTCGCCGAGCGCGCGGTCGCGTCCGTGCACACCGGCCGCCGTCCGCTACGCGTCGACATGATCACCTCGCGCAGCGCGACCTCGGGCCTGATGCGCGGCTTCCACCGCGCGCACCCCGAGATCGACCTCGACGTGGTGATGCTGTTCGACATCGAGACCGCCGTTGCCGCCATTCGGTCCGGTGCGATCGACGCGTCCTTCCGCGCCGTCACCATGCCCGGCCGGCCCCTTCCCGGGGACATCGAGTCGGTCCGGGTGCTCGACGAGCCGCTCCAGTTCCTCGTCGGTCCCGCCCACGCGCTGGCGTCCGCCCGGTCGGTGACCCTGACCCGGCTCGCCGGGCACCGGATCTGGATGCCCGGCCTCGCCCCCGGAACCGAGTGGACCGCCTACTACGACGACCTGGCCGCCGAGTTCGGCCTCACCATCGAGGCGACCGGCCCCAACTTCGGCTCCGACGCGCTCCTCGACACCATCGCCGACACCCCGGCCCTGGCCACCTTCATGGGCGAGCAGACCCGCCTGGTCTGGCCCGCCGGCCACGGCCTGCGCCGCATCCCGGTGACCGACCCCACGCCCGTCTACCCGCACTCACTGCTGTGGCGTCGCGACGACCCCCACCCCGCGCTGGCCGTCCTCCGAGCCCACCTCGCCGCTACGGCGGCCGGCCACGGCGCCCCTGGGACCTGGGCGCCGGACTGGGTGATCCCGCGTTGAACGCCGCCTCGGCGGGCCGGACCGCCGGACCGGGATCCAGCGTGATCATTTAGGGCTGTGAGGGTCCGTTCGGCCCGGTCCCGGAGACCGAGAGTGAAGGCCCGCGTGGAGAGGCGCAGCCGGGTGGGGACGGACGCTGTCCCTCCCTGCCGCCGGAGGACTCAAGGGGTACAGATGTCTTTCATGAGGTCCCAGAAGGACCTGTGACGCTGGGCACCGGCCATCCAGGCCGCGAGCAGCCAGGCCTCCCACTCGCCGTCAGGGGTCATGACGTGAGGGTTGAGAAGGAGATCTCCGTCCCACATCCCGACTGAAAGGGCGTCGGGCAGGTATTCCGTTCTTATGGCGTGCTGGTTCTGCTCCTCTCCGTAGACCAAGTAGAGGTCATCGGGCACTTCGTCTCTGGGCGACGACCAGGCTTCGACCGTTGAGGGCATGACGTCACGGAGCCAGCCGACCTCCGCGACCGGCCACAGGGAGTACTCCTCGACGCCCCAGCCGTCGGAGTACAGGAGGAACTGCCGGTAGCTCGGCGGCAGGTTCACGCCCAACCGCTCTTCGAGCCGGACGACTTCTGATTCGCCGGCCGGGGGGTGGAGGCCGTGGCCCGGCGGCAACGGCGGCTGGTCCGGCCCCTCGGCCACCGGCTCCTCCTCCGGGAAGAGATCGGACCATTCGTACGAGGTGTTCATGGTGGGTGACGGTATCCGCCGCGACTGACCGTTTCACCAGACGGAGGGCGCCGCAGCACCCGCCGGGCCATGCTCGATGCCGTAGTACATGAAGATCAGGGCGGCGCCCTCGCCTCCACAAGACCAGGGGCACACCGAGGTCTCCGTCAGATCCGGGGCGGTTCAGACCCCCACCGTCCCGTCACGGTCTCCTACGAGCTCACCGAACTCGGCCTGTCACTGCACCACCTGATGAGCGGGCTCAGGGGCTGGGCCGAGACGCACATGGACGAAGTCCTCGGCAACCGCGCGACACACGATGCCCGTACCGCCTGATGTGCCATCTCATGACATCGGTTCCGCGCAGTCAGGCCTGGCGGGCGTAGGACGCGAGGCGATCGGCGAGTGCGATGACGAGGTCGCGAAGTTCGTCGGGGCGCTCGATGACGAACGGCCGGTTGAGTGAGGCGAGTACCGGAGGCAACCAGTCGAGCCGCTCTGCCCGTAGCTCGGCGCGCAGCCAGCGCTCGGTCGCGCGGTCCTCGCCGGCTGCGGGATCGTGCTCCTCCAGGTTCGCGACGCCGGCGGGAAGGTGGGTGCGGATCTGCTCAACTGTTCCGTGGATCCGCAAGATCACCTCATGCTGGTACTCGGCCGTGGCGAACCCTGACAACACGCGCTGTGCCGGACCTGGACCCACCGGCGCTTCGAATGAGCCGGGCAGGGTCCTCGCGTCTGTGATGCGATCGAGCCGGAAGGTTCGGTCCTCGGCGATCCGGGCGTCCTTGCCTGTGACGTACCACCGGCCCGAATGGGCGACGATCCCGTACGCGTGCAGCGTGCGTTCGCTGCGCTGTCCGTCGCGGTCGGTGTAGCGGATCGAGATCGGCCGGTGGTGGCGTACCGCGTCGGCGATGGTGAGCAGGACCTCCGCGTCCGGGGCGTCGAACTCGCCGGGCTGATCCGTGAAGGCGAGAGCTTCCAGGAGTGTGTCGAGCCGACGGGCGATGTGCTTGGGCAGCACCCGCCGGATCTTGGCCGATGCGGTCTCGTTCGCCGTGTGCTGCGTCGTCGTCAACCCTGCTCGGCGGCCGGCGACCAGGCCGAGCAGCACGGCCAGCGCCTCGTCGTCGCTGAGCATGAGCGGAGGCAAGCGGTACCCGGGAGCGAGCCGGTACCCGCCGTAGCGGCCGCGCACCGATTCCACGGGCACGTCGAGGTCGATCAGCTGGTCCACATACCGTCGCACGGTGCGCCCTTCGACGCCGAGCCGGTCGGCGAGTTCGGCCATGGTCCGGGTGCCGCCCGACTGCAGCAGCTCCAGGAGTGTCAGCACGCGGCCAGTGGGGCGAGGCATGTGCACAACTTAACGCGGATACTGGACCGATTCTGTCCACTATTTCTCC
The DNA here is from genome assembly GCF_014647955.1 of Planomonospora antibiotica. NCBI lineage: Bacteria > Bacillati > Actinomycetota > Actinomycetes > Streptosporangiales > Streptosporangiaceae > Planomonospora > Planomonospora antibiotica. Next base: position 7,598 of record NZ_BMQE01000047.1, read on the forward strand.
TAGCCTGCGACGTGCACACCCCCAGTACAGCCAAGGAGATCCCTATGGACTTCGTCTCGATCCGCATCATCACCGGCAACGTCGCGCGCCTCGTCGAGTTCTACGAGCGCGCCATAGGGACGCAGGCGATGTGGGCCACCGAGGACTTCGCCGAACTCAAGACCACGGGCGCCACCCTCGCGATCGCCGGCACCCGCACCGTCCCGCTGTTCGCCCCGGGCTCCGCCCGCCCGGCCGACAACCACAGCGTGATCATCGAGTTCCTCGTCGACGACGTGGACCGCGTTCACCGGAACCTGACCGGCTTCGTCACCGACTTCGTCAACGGCCCCACCACGATGCCCTGGGGTAACCGGTCGCTGCTGTTCCGCGACCCCGACGGCAACCTCGTCAACTTCTTCACCCCCGTCACCCCGGCGGCCATCGAGCGGAGCTCTCCTTCAGGCGGCCGATGACCTGCTTGTGAGCCCTCGCTTCCCGATCCCCCGTCACCGATGATGGACGGATGACAGAGACACCCTCTGTACCACCGGGGACCGGGCCGCTCGCGCCGGAGTTCTCCGGGATCGACCCGGCGCTGATGAGAGGCTTCATCGCCGAGCTGGAACGGGCCGGGCAGGTGATCGCCGAGCAGGCCGAGAACATCCGCCGGGAGCTGGCCGCCGTCGATCTGCCCGCCGCCGGGCTCGCCCCCATCCGGGAGATCGGCGGCTGGGCCGAGCAGCAGGTGCCCAGGCTCCGCCAGAGAGTGGCGACCATCACGGCCCCCGGACCGGAGATCCCCGGGATGGTCGGCGCGGGCCTGCGGCCGTACCAGGAGGCGTCGCTGCTCTCCCCGGCCGAGGCGCGGCGTCGGGGCACCGAGCTGGGCGAGCGGTTCGCCGCCATCGACCCGGACGAGTTCCGGTTCGCCGGGCCGTACGCCTCGGAGAAGATCGCCGCGGTGTTCGAGGAGCTGAAGGCGCACCGGCACGACGCCGGTTTCACCGCCGCGTTCTTCGCCGCGCTCGGCCCGGCCGGGATCCGCCGGGTGAACGCCGCGCTGCGCCGGCTGCCCGACGACGAGCGGTCCGACGCGCTCCGCACGGCCGGTACGGCCTTCGCCACCGCGGTCAGCGGCGGAGCGAAGACGCCCGGCTTCGCCGCGGTGATGAAGGCCGCGGAGAAGGCGATGATCGGGAGCGCCGGGGACGCCGAGGATGTGGAGGCGGTCGCGGCGCTGCTGAGCCACGGGGACTACCCGGATGCGTGGCTGGCCGGACTCGCCGCGCCCGCGCTGCGGTCCGGCAGCCGGATCGGCGGCTCGGCCCTGGCGGGAGTGCTCAACGCGCTGGGGAACAACCCCGCCGCGGCCCGCCTGGCGGTCGGTTCGGCGGCCCGCTTCGGCCCGGACCCGGCTCCGCCGACCGTCGCCCTGCCCTTCGGGCGGCTTCCGGGATCCCCGGAGAAGTGGGACGACCGGCCGGAGCTGGCCGCGTTCCTGAAGGACCTCAATGAGCGGACGATGGGGGTTCCGGAGACGGCGGGCGCCTTCGGGCGGCTCCTGGCCGCGGCCTCCGGCGCCTACGACGAGCAGGACGGAAAGCACAGCCAGGAAGCGGCGTTCTTCGCCTACACCGTGATGACCGAGGCGGACGGGTGGCGGCTGAACGACGCGACCCGGATCCACCTGGCGGAGATCGGGGCCTCGTACGCCACCGAGATCACCATGGGCGCCAACCTCAACGACGCCGACGTGGCCAAGGACAGCGCCATGCGGACCACTCCCGGCCTGTTCGAGTGGACACCGCCTCCCGGGTTGCGCGGCGCCTTCCGGTTGAGTCCCGAGGACACCTTCCGCTTCATGACCACCTTCGCGGGTGACACGGATGCGCGACTCCGCTTCGACGCGGGCATGGATGCGTTCCTCCATCGGGTTCTCCCGCAGGCGGCGAGCGCCGCCAGGAGCAGTGGAACCCCGGTTCCATTGGACAACCTGTTCACGGCCCTGGGCAACGTCCGGGGCACCGAACTGGCCGCCGCCGTGCGGGTGCTCAAGCCCGGAGACGAGGGCTCCGAGACCGCGGAGGACGCGGAGAGCTTCCTGGCGGGCGGTGTCATGGGCGTCGTCGGGCTGCTCTCTCCGTTCTCCGCCATCCCCAGGACCTGGACGGCCTTGTCCACCGGGGTCTCCGGCTACTACACCTACGGTCGGGGTCCGGAGGAGCAGGTGAAGAAGCTCCTGGAGTCGGATGAGGCGAAGACGCTGGGGCGACGTCACGAGACGGTGCGGCTTCTCATAGAGCAGGGGTTCGTCCCGAAGGTTCCCCCGGCCGGGGCCATCGCCGATCCGAAGGGCGGCCTGCGCCCGTTCGAGGAGATTCTCAAGCAGGGCACGGCGGGGGTGAGGGCCCTCGACCAGTGGTTGGTCGACAACGGCTTGGGGAAGGGTGATCTCCTCTCCCTCGGTGAGATGACCGCACGGCAGGCCAAGAACTTCAACGGCGCCAGCGGGGAGTCTTACACCCGAGGGAGAAGCCATGCGGACCCGCAGGTCACGACCGACTGAGGCACCGGGTCTCGCCTCGTGCGGAGTATCGGCCCTTCGTGGACTCCAGAATGACCACTGTCCTTGTGGGCTCGTTCTCCATGTGGACTATCGCCCCCGTGCTCTCGGTTATTTTGTAATCGGCGATATCGCCCAGCGTGCTTATCATCATGACGTTCAGTGTGTAAGGCGCTGACTCATGATAGGAATCCGGTGCCGTTGCGGCGAAGGTGCGTTTGGCCTTGCCGTCGCCGCAGGGGATGTCCTTGCCGCCGGGATCGGTGACCTGGGCGTTCTGGGCGCTCACCTCGTCGAGAAGTTTCAGGATGTGCGTCTTGAGGGTCGCGCCGGCCGCGGCCGCCGTCGGTTCCTTCTCACCGCAGCCCGCCATGGCCAGAGCGGCCACCAGGAGTGTCGCGCCGAGCCGTACGGGAAGGCTCCGACTGGAAGGGGGCATTGGATATCCTCCAAAGAGCTGGCCGTCTGAGCGCACCATCTCATATCGTCCGGGAGAGCGCGCAAGCCGTTCCAAGGAGAAAGGGGAAGCGTTTGGCCCCCGAACCATCGGATATGGCCCCCGATCCCCGCAGGGAGGAATTGCTGCGGGCGCTGACGAAGGTGCGCATGCACGCGGCGCGACTGGAAGCGGCCCTGGACCCAGCGCATGCGGCGTTCACCGGCAAGGCGGTCTGGACGGGTCCGACCGCGCGGGACTTCACCGAGGAGCTGACCGGGCGCCGAGCACGGCTGCGGACGCTCACTCAGCGGATCGTCGAGGAGCTGGAGGACGAGCTGCGGGCCACCCCCGAGAACGCGGCCCGGTCCTCGGCCGCGCGGTGAGGTCCACCGAACACGCCCACCGCACCCGCCGTGGTGTGATTCGCCGGGGAGGCGGCCTATGCGCCCTCGGTGGGCTCCGCGCCGTCCTCGGCGGCGGCGACGAAGGTGCCCAGGCCTGGAACTGAGTAGACGAGTCCTTCCTCGCGAAGGTGGACGAGGACTTTTCGGGCGGTGTTCCGCGCGATCCCGAACTCCTGGCAAATCTGCGGCTCGCTGGGAACAGGCATGCCGATCTTGTAGACGCCGGCTTCGATCCGTCCTCGCAGAACAGCGGCTACCTGCACCCATCGTGGTTGATCAGGACGAAATTCGATCACTCTCCAGACCATAGGCCGCCATGGTGAGCCCCATAGCTCCTGGGGGAGTCCTGAGGAGCAATGGACCTCAGGGACGTCCATAGACAGCCCTATGGAGGTATGCTCAGGCTCAAGCCGCTTCAAAGACGGAGGTGGATCTTGATGTGTCGACCCGACTCCCCCGCGCTTCATGCTGATCAGGCCGTTGTCGCTGGTCGACCATTCGAGAGCCCTGTCGAGTTCGCCCACTTGGTATCGGGCCCTCTGCCCCAGCGGTCCACGCTTCTCAGCGCCCAACACATCCTCGTGGCCTACGTATAAATCGGCCCCGGCAGGCGCTGATGACGCCGTACCGGGGCCTTGATCAGGAATAGAGGTCCTGACCCATGCGACACCTTAACCCTCCGGACGCCGGGGGAGAGCCCGTCTGCGGGCCCTGCTTCTCCGCCTCCCGGCCGCCGCTGCCGATGGGCTGCGCCGTCTGCGGGCACCCGCCGTACGACCACGGGTGCCTGCACGTCGATGAACACGACTACCAGGCGCCCTCCGGCGCGCAGATCCGCGCCCGCCAGCACCTGATCCGCGCCGCCCGGCTGGACGAGCAGGGCATGCCCGCGACCGCGTGGGTGCGGCCGAGCATGTGCGTGCCGGTGGCCGCCGAGGAGACGCCGGTCGAGGAGGTGCTGGCCGTGCCCGTGCCCCGTACGGCCGAGCCCGCCCCGCAGGCGGTACCCCGGTCGCCTGTCCCGGTCGAGCCGCAGGCGGTACCCCGGTCGCCTGTCCCGGTCGAGCCGCAGGCGGCACCCTGGCCGCCCGTCCCGGTCGAGCCGGGGTGGCGGCCGGTCGAGCCGCGGGAGGCGCGTGCGGTACGGCTGGCGCGGGCCCGCGTCCCGGCCGCCCTGCAGCGGGCCCGAGCGCGGGCGGCGACCGCCCGGTCCCGGCCGCCCCACCCGGCCCCGGCCCTCGACGTCGGCCGTCCGGTTTCCGGCGGGCCGCCGTCCCGCAGCGCGGGCCGTCTGCGGCCCGGCGAGCCCACCGCCCACCACACCGCCTCCCGGTCGCCGGACCCGCCCGGGTCCACCAGGTGGCGGTCGCCGTACGAGGTCGCGGAGGTGAACGCATGACGGATCAGGAGCAGGCCGCGCTCGCCGAGCTGCTGCGGCGCGCCTGGCCCGGCTGGACGATCTGGCGTGCGGGCCGTACCTGGTACGCCACCGGCCCGTGCGCGGTCCCGGGCTGCCGCTGCGGGCGGACGCTGCACGCCCGGGGCCTGGTCCGGCTGTGCGAGCGGTTGCACGAGGAGAAGGCCCGGACGCGGGAGGGGGCGGCATGACCGCTGTCACCGCCCTCCGGAAGCCGTACGTCACGCCGTACGCCGAGGAGAACCGTGATGTGCCGCTCACCTTCGAGTGGGCGGCCGAAACCGGAGGGCCCCGACTGGCCTACCGCGACCTGGTCGGGCTGGTTGGGCCGGTTGCGCTCGGCCGGATCCGGGGCGCCGTGTCAAGGGCGCAGGACCACCTTGCCGAAGACCGTGCCCGACTCGAGCCGCTCGTGTGCGAGCGACGCCTGCGCGAGCGGGACGGCCGCGTCGGCGACGCCGCGCAGCACGCCGCGGGCGGCGAGGTCGAAGACGGTCTTCAGCCCCGACCGCAGCCGCTCGGGAGCGACCGAGCTGAGGCTGAACATGAGCAGCGACGGAGAGTGCGGGAAGAGTCCCACGAGACCGGCGGCGAAGTCCGGGGCGGGCAGCCCGCCGGCCGCGCCGCACACGACGTAACGGCCGTCGGGCCGCAGCCGTCCGAGATGGCGGCCGAGGTCGGCACCGGCCACGGGGTCGACGACGACGTCGTACGAGGCGTCCTCGTCGTCCCGGGTGGAGAACCCGAGCCCGTTCAGACGCCCGGCGTGCGCCGCCGAGCGGGTGCTCGCGGTCACCTCGGCCCCGAGGTGCGCCGCCACCTGGGCGGCCATCAAGCCCACGCCGCCGCTGGCGCCGCGGACCAGGACGCTCTCCCCGGGGGCCACGCCGGCCCGGTCGAGGAGCAGCGACGCGGTCAGCGCGTTGGCGCCGAGCGCCACGGCCTGGGCCGGGGAGACCTCGGGCGGCAGTTCCACCACGACGTCGTCGGCCACCGCCAGTTCGGCGTAGCCGCCTCCGCCGCCGAGCATGGCGTAGACCCGCTCGCCGGTCCCCCTGACGACGCCCGCGACCTCCAGGCCCGGGACGAACCCCGGCTCGGGGAACCCGGGGTACTGCCCGCGGCGGGACATCACATCGACGTACCCGACGCCCGCGGCCTCGACCTCGATCAGCGTCTGCCCCGGCCCGGGAACGGGATGGGGGAGGTCGACGAGGTGCAGGGCGCCCCCGTCGTCGAACGAATGCACAGTGATCGCCTTCATGCCTTCACCGTAGGGATCATCGGATGTATGGGAGAATGCGCGAAAGGACCCGATCCATACGAGATCGTGCGGAACGGATGGCGTGGACCTCTTCAGCGACGTGATCGGCGGCATGCGGGGCGGGCGGAAATCGTTCTGCCGGACCCGGGGCACCGGCCGGTGGGGCAGGCGGCTCGAGCCGTTCTCCGGGACGGGTTTCCACGTGGTGCTGGACGGCGGTGGCTGGCTCGTCACGCCGTCCGCGCCTCCGGTGCGGCTCGACGCCGGTGACGTGGTGTTCGTCCCGTACGGCGCGGCGCACGGACTGAGCGGGACCCCGGACCGCCCCTTCGCCGAGTTGCCCGCGGTGCCGGACGCGTTCCCGCCCGAGGACGGTGCCGCGTCGTACGCGGATGTGGTGTGCGGCGCCTACCGATCGGACAAGGGGCAGGTCCACCCCTTCCTGCAGGGCCTGCCCGATGTGATCCACATGCGTTCCGACCGGCACTCCGCCATGCGCACGGTGGTCGACCTGCTGGCCGACGGCCCGGAATCCGGGGTGGGGGCGGGCGCCGCCGTACCGGCCCTCATCGATCTGCTCCTGGTCTACCTGCTGCGCGCCTGGCACGACGACGATGCCGCCGCCGGGCCGCCCGCGGCGCTGGGCGATCCCGCCGTCGCGGCCGCTCTGCACCGGATCCACCGCGACCCCCGGCACAAGTGGACGGTGGAGGAGCTCGGCGCCGCGGTCGGCATGTCCCGCACCGCCTTCGCCCGCCGCTTCACCTCGCTCGTCGGGCTCCCGCCGGTGACGTACCTGACCAACTGGCGGCTCGACTGCGGCGCGCGGCTACTTCGCGAGACCGACGCGCCGCTGGCGTCGATCGCCCACCAGGTCGGCTACAGCTCGGAGTTCGCCTTCGCCAGCGCCTTCCGGCGCCGGTTCGGGACGCCGCCGGGCCGGTTCCGGCGCCGGGAACGCGCCTTCAGCGGATGAACGGCCTCCGACGGGGGCGGCCGGGCGGCGGGCGAGGGCGAGGTGGACGAGGCGGGAGACGATGACGGCGGTGGAGGCCAGGGCGCCCGCGCCCGCCCAGACGTACAGTGCGGGCCAGACGTAGGAGATCTGGTCCAGCGTGCCCTCGCGGCGCATCAGGAAGCCGACCAGATCGGCGAGACCGAGGAAGAACGCGATCGGCAGCGCCCAGGGGACCAGCCGTACGGCCGGGCGCCACGCGGCCTGTCCCGAACGGCGGCGGGCCCATCGGCGCGCACGGCACACCCCGGCGAGGCCGGCTCCGAGGCTGAGCAGCGTCAGGCCGCCCAGCCAGGGGTCCGCGGTCGTGGTGAAGGGTACGGCGCCCGCGTCCGTCCGCCCTTCGAGGAGGTCGATCAGTCCGTCGGTGAGGATGACCGCGTCGTCACCGGAGATCATCCCGGTGTTGGTGACGACGGCGATGCCGTACCCGCTCTCGGGCAGGAGCGTCTGCGCGGAGTTGTGGGTGAGCAGCCAGCCGGTGTGCCGGAGCGCGGGCGCCCCTCCGGGAGTCTTCCCCGTCTCCCAGCCCATGCCGTAGTGGCTGCCGCCCACGCCGGACGCGCGCTGGGCGGTCCTGAGCGTCTCCTCGGGCAGGACGCCGCCGGCGCCGTTCTGCGCGATCAGCCACCTGGCCATGTCGCGGGCGGTGCTGACGACGCCGTACGAGCCGTTGACGAACCACTTCGGATGGGAGCGCCTGACGACCTGGCCGTAGGCGCGGACGTGTCCCTCGCCCGCGTGGGGCAGGTCCGTGGTGACGTCGACCGTCGTGGTGGACGTCATGCCCAGCGGACGGAACACCGCGGCGGCCAGGTGGTCGGCGAACGGCACCCCGGCCACCACCTCGGCCAGCCGTGCCGCGACGGCGTAGTTGGGGTTGTGATAGATCATCCTGGTGCCGGGCTCGGCGGCGAGCGGAGCGTCCCGCAGCATCGCGACGGCGTCCTTCAGGGTGTCCGGTGCGGGGAGCGTCAGTTCCGGGAAGGTCCGGTCGCTCATGCCCGAGGTCTGCTGGAGCAGCTCCCGCACGGTGATCCTCCCGGCGCGGGGGTCGGCCATGGCGAACTCGGGCAGGTGCTTCCGGACGGGGTCGTCCAGGCCGATCCTGCCCTGGTCGGCGAGGCTCAGCACCGCCAGGGCGGTGAACGACTTCGACAGCGAGGCGAGCGGCATCGGCGTGTCCGCGGTGATCGCCTCGCCGGTGGCCGTGCGGCCGTAACCCGCGGCGTGCACGACCTGGTCGTCCTCGGTGACCGCGACCAGGGCGCCCGGCAGCCGGGTCCGCTCGAGGTAACCGCGCACGTAGCGGTCGATCGCGGTCGCACTCAGCCCGGTGGTCGCACTCAGCCCGGTGGTCGCACTCAGCCCGGTGGTCGTGCTCAGTCCGGCGGGCTCGGTGGCCCCAGCGGTCTTGGCGACCTCGGCGGACTTGGCGACCTCAGTGGTCCCGGCCGTCTCCGCCGCCTCCGGCAGGGCGTTCGCCGCCGTCGCGCCGGTTCCGAGCAGCGCTCCGGCCAGGCCGGCGATCACCGCGGCCCTCCACATCCTCATCGCGTTCTCCTCCCGGACCTTCGTCCACGTCGACGAACGCTAGAAGTCGGCGGGGCGGGCGCACAGCGGACGATCGGACGGGTCCCACCCTGACTTTCGTCAGGGGCCCGGGATCACGGTCTTCCGGTTCCGAGGCGGTCGGGCGGGCTGCCGGGCGAGGGAGCGCTCAGGCGAGCCGCCAGGCGAGGAAGCCCTCGGGCGCGTCGGCCTGGACGAAACCCGCGCCGGTCAGCTCCCCCTCGATCGCCTCCCACCCGGGACGGTAGGCGTGCCCGGCGATCTCCTCCTCGCTGATGACCCTGTCGCCCTCGGCGATCCGGTAGAGGTAGCGGGCCTCGATCGCCTCCCCGTCCGACCCGAGGACCTCCGACAGGACGGAGTAGGTGTGCCGGCCCACCCGGCGCGAGTCCAGCTCCTGGAGCGGGCGCGGCTCCGGGGGACCGCCCGCCCGCCAGGTGAAGACCAGCAGGCCGCCCGGCTCCAGCAGGCCCGCCAGCACCGGCCAGAGCCGCCTGCGGTAGTCCGGCTCCAGGGCGTACATCACGTTGATCATCACGACGGCCTCGACGGGCTCGTCCAGGTTCACGCTCAGCGCGTCGCAGGGGAGCACGGTCACCCGCTCCAGCAGCTCCGGGCGGGCGTTCAGCCGGGACAGCAGCAACGCGCGCATGCCCGCCGAGGGCTCCAGCGCGAAGATCTCCGCCGGGGTCCAGTCGGCCAGCGACGTGGTGACCAGGCCGCTTCCCGCACCGATCTCCAGGATGCTCCGCCGTACCCCGGCGAGGAGCGGCGGGAGCTGCTCGCGGACCCTCGGGATGTGCCCGTTCTCCTGGAACAGGTCGTAGAAGGGGAAGGAGATGAAGTCGCTCATGGCGGGCAACGGTACTTCAGGGACGAATGTCGGATGGGTTCTCTACGCTGCGCAGGCATGGTGAGAGTGAGCTTCGTCGACGAGACGACCTCGGGTGAGCGGCACGAGGCCTGGCATCTGGAGATCTTCGAGGAGCGGATCACGCTGCGCGAGGTGATCCGGCGCCGGGTCTTCCAGGAGGTCGCCGAGTACAACGCGGCCCCGCCGGAGACCTTCCGGGGGCTGGTCCAGCCGGGTGAGACCGAGCGGGCGCTGAACGGCGACCGCACCCGGGCCCCGCGCCGGGTGGACGCCGAGCGGCAGTTCGCCAAGGCGGCGGAGGCGTTCGGCCGCAACGGGTTCCTGGTCCTGGTCGACGACCGGCAGGTGGAGGACCTGGACGCCGAGCTCGACCTCCGGATGGGCACCGAGATCACCTTCCTCAAGCTCGTCCCCCTGATCGGTGGCTGATGCCCCTCAGCGCGTTCGACCCGGCGCCGATGCGTGCGTTCGCGGACGGTGGGGACGCCGCGAAGCTGGCGACCGAAGTGGTGCTCTCCCAAGGTCCCAACGGGATGTGGGGGCGGGGCTGGACTCTTCTGGCCGACATCCTCGCCACCTGCCCGGACGAGTTCCGGATCGAGGTGGCCCTCGCCGGGCTGGACCTCGACGAAGGCTACATGCCCGACGCCCTCGCGGAGACCGCCCTGCGGGACGTCCCGCTCGGGGGGCACCTCGACGCGGTGGAGGCATTCCTCTCCAAAGCCGCCGAATCCAAGGCGCACCATTCCCACGGCCTCCTCGCCCGCCTCGCCACCGTGTGGCTGGGAGCCGGTCGAGAGCTTCCGGGACCGGTGCTGGGCGTGATCCGGCGTACGGCGCGCGCCGCATACGGCAGAGTCCCCCTTCAGGATCTGGTCTTCCCTCCCGGTCACCCGGTCCTCAGCGCCGGTGAGCCCTGGGCCGACCAGGCGCTCGCCGATCTGGCGGTGCGGGGAGAGGAGTGGCGGGCGCTGGCGGCGCACGCGGTGACCGCCACCTCCGCCAAGCCGTCCGGCGCCTGGGAGCGGCGGGCGCGGCGGCTGCTCGACGCGGTGGGACCCGAGCCCGCGCGGGCGGCGATCGTCCGATGGCTCGCCCTGGTGGGACGGCCGAGGAGCGTTCCCGTCCGTCACATGGACGACGCGGAGTTCGACGCGCACAACGCGTTCGGCGTCCGCGGGCTGGCCTGGATGCTGGCCTTCCTGCCCGGACACCCGGACTCGGCCCGGACCCTCGGCACGCTGGTGGAGACGGCCCTGCGCAAGGTCCCCGGGATCGGACCGCGCAGCCCGCTGGTCGCCAACGCGGCCGTGCACGCGCTCTCCCGGATGGACGGCGAGGCCGCGCTCGCCCAGCTGGCCCGGTTGTCCGCCCGGGTGACCTACAAGGGCACGCTGAAGGTCCTGAACACGGCGCTCGACACGCGTTCCGCCGCTCTCGGGCTCTCCCGCGAGGAGGTCGAGGAGCTCGCCGTACCCGTCTACGGCCTCACCGAGGTGGGCCGGAGGGCCGAGAAACTCGGCGAGGCCGTCGCCGAGCTGGCCGTCACCGGCACCCGGACCACCCTCACCTGGCGGAACGCCGCCGGGAAGGCGGTCAAGTCACCGCCCGCGAGCGTACGGCGGGACCACGCCGAGGAGCTGGCCGAGCTGAAGGCCTCGGCCAAGGACATCGGCAAGATGCTCGCGGCCCAGGCCGAGCGGCTCGACCAGCAGTTCCTGGCGGAGCGGTCCTGGCCGTACGAGGTCTGGCGCGGGCGCTACCTGGACCACCCGCTGGTCGGCACGCTCGGCAGGCGGCTGATCTGGCTGGTCGACGGCGTGCCGTGCGGCTACGCCGACGGAGCCCTGCGCGACGTGGACGACGCGCCGGTGGCGCCGGCCGCGGACGCGACCGTACGGCTCTGGCACCCGATCGGCCGGGACACGGCCGAGGTGCTCGCCTGGCGCGACCGGCTGGAACGCCACCGGATCACCCAGCCGTTCAAGCAGGCCCACCGCGAGATCTACCTGCTGACCGCCGCGGAGGAGAACACCCGCGTCTACTCCAACCGGTACGCCGCGCACGTCCTGCGTCAGCACCAGTTCCACGCGCTGGCCGCGCTGCGCGGCTGGCGCAACAGACTGCGGATCATGGCCGACGACGCCTATCCGCCCGCGGTCCGGGAGCTGCCGCGGTGGGGGCTGCGCGCCGAGTTCTGGATCGGCGGCATCGGCGACGACTACGGCGTCGACACCGCGGACTCGGGGTCCTATCTGCGGCTCACCACCGACCAGGTGCGTTTCTACCCGATCACCGCGCCGGACAACCACGCGCATGCCTATGACGGTTGCGGATACGAGCAGGAGACGCGCGGTGGCGCCGCCGCCGGGCCGGTCCCGCTGGACGAGGTGCCGCCGCTGGTGCTCAGCGAGGTCATGCGCGACGTCGACCTGTTCGTCGGGGTGGCGAGCGTCGGCAACGACCCGACCTGGCAGGACGGCGGGCCGGACGGCCGCTTCCGCGACTACTGGACCTCCTACGGCTTCGGCGAGCTGTCGGGCACCGCGCAGACCCGTCGCGACCTGCTGACCCGGCTGGTGCCGCGACTGGCGATCGCCGACCGCTGCACGGTCGAGGGCCGGTTCCTGCACGTCCGCGGGAACCTGCGGACCTACAAGATCCATCTCGGGTCGGGCAACATCCTGATGACTCCCGACGACCAGTACCTGTGCGTCGTCCCCGGGCGGGCCGCCGAGACGGGCGACGGCCAGGTGTTCCTGCCGTTCGAGGGCGACCGGGTGCTGGCGGTCATCCTCAGCAAGGCCGTGCTCCTGGCCGGGGACACCGCGATCACCGACCCGACCATCACCCGGCAGATCCGCCGGTGACCGCGTCCCCGGCAGGCTGCCGGCCCGCAGGCGGCCAGTCCTGCGGGCCGGCCGCATCGGCCGCACCGGTCCATGAGGGTGGCGGCTGACGGGGCGGTCAGGCCGTACGGGTGTGCCGGGGAACGGGGCGGGCGAGCCGGGGGCGGAGCAGTCCTCCGCCCCCGGCGCCCGGGTCAGTGAGCCGGGATCTGCACCGCCTCCTCCTGGGCCAGCCGCTCCGTGCCGGACAGCGTGTTGAGCGGCTTCTCCTTGATGAACAGCACCGCCACCAGCGCGAGCGCGGTCAGCGGCACGCCGATGAGGAACAGGTCGGCGGTGGCCGTGGCGTACACGTCCCGGATGACGGCGGCCACGGGCTCGGGCAGCTTGGAGACGTCCGGCACGGCGTGGCTCCCCCCGCCGGAGCCGCCCGCGGCCAGCGGGCCGAGCTTCTCCGTCATCAGCGTGGTGATCCGGTTGGCGAGCACCGCGCCCAGGGCGCTGACGCCGACCGCGCCGCCCATGCTGCGGAAGAAGGTCAGCGTCGAGGTGGTGACGCCCAGGTCGTGCGCGGGCACGTCGTTCTGCGCCGCCAGCACCAGGTTCTGCATGAGCATGCCGACGCCGATGCCGAGCACCGCCATGTAGACCGAGAGCAGCAGCGTGCCGGTCTGCCCGTCGATGGTGGACAGCAGGCCCATGCCGGCGAGCATGACGACGCCACCGGCCACCAGGAAGCCCTTCCACCGGCCCCACTTGGTGATGAGCTGGCCGGCGACGGTGGAGGAGACCAGCAGGCCGAACACCATCGGCAGGCTCATCAGGCCGGCGACCGTCGGGGACTTGCCGAGCGCGATCTGGAAGTACTGCGACAGGAACACCGTGCCGCCGAACATCGCCACGCCGACCAGCACGCTGGCCACAGTGGCCAGGGTGACCGTGCGGTTCCTGAACAGCGAGAGCGGGATGATCGGCTCGGCCGCGCGCGACTCCACCCAGAGCGCCAGCGCCAGGACGGCCAGGCCGCCGCCCACCAGGCCCGCGGTCCACCAGGAGGCCCACTCGAACTGGTTGCCCGCCAGCGACGACCACACCAGCAGGGTGCAGACGCCCAGCGTGATCAGGAAGGCGCCCAGGTAGTCGACCTTGACCTCCTTGCGCACCACCGGCAGGTCGAGCGTGCGCTGCAGCAGGATGATGGCCAGGATCGAGAACGGCACGCCGATCAGGAAGCACCAGCGCCAGCCGAGCCACGAGGTGTCGACGAGCATGCCGCCGATGAGCGGCCCGGCGACGGTGCCGACGCCGAACACGGCGCCGAAGATCCCGGCGTAGCGGCCGAGCTCGCGCGGCGGGATCATGGCCGCCATCACGATCATGGCCAGTGCGGTCATGCCGCCCGCGCCGAGACCCTGCACGACGCGGCTGACGATGAGGATCTCCACGTTCGGGGTGAGTCCCGCGATCAGCGAACCCACCACGAACAGGCCCAGGGAGAGCTGGATCAGCAGCTTCTTGCTGTAGAGGTCGGCCAGCTTGCCCCAGAGCGGCACGGTGGCCGTCATGGCCAGCAGCTCCGAGGTGACGATCCAGGTGTAGACGGTCTGCGAACCCTGCAGGTCGGTGATGATGCGCGGCAGGGCGTTGGCCACGACGGTCGAGGCCAGGATGGACACGAACATGCCCACCATCAGCCCGGACAGTGCTTGCAGGACCTTCCGGCGAGAGGTGGGCCCGGGGGGCGCGGCCGCGGATTCGGGCTGCGCGCTGGTGGCGGTCATGCTTCCTCGATCTTTCAGAGAGGGGTCGGGGTCGGTACGGCGTCGGGGACGTCCGTGATCCCCGGCGGAGTGCCGGGGCGGTTCAGGAGAGGGGTGTTCGGGAGAGGTTCAGGGGGGAGGCCGGGAGAGCGGGTCTGGAGAAGGCGTTCGGAGAGGACGGTCAGGGGGCCGGGGGCCGGGGGTCGGGCAGTCCGGCGGACAACCGGGAGAAGACGTCGTCCAGCAGGTCGGCCAGGAGAGGTCCGCCGCGTGCGGCGCTCCACCGCATCATCGCCACCCGGAAGGCCGTCAGGGCCACGGCGGTGACGAGCTCGGCATGGCCGTCGGCGACCGGATCGGCGCCGGCCCGTCCAGCGGCGGCAGGACCGTCGCCGAGCCGCCCGGCAGCGGGCTGATGGGAGGTGGCCGCGTCGGGCTGAGGGGAGGCGGGCTGCTCGGCGCCGGGCTGCTGGGAGGCGGGACCGGTGCCGAGCCGCTCGGCGACGGCGGCCGTCAGGGAGCGCTCGGTCTCGGCTCCGCCGGCGACGAGGCGGGGCAGCAATGAGGGGTTCTGCTCGAACACCCCGAGCCGGAGCAGCCACTGCTCACGCTGCTCCTGGATGCTCACGGCCGCATCCCGCAGCACCAGGCGCAACGCCTCAAGCGTGGGTACGGCGGAGGGCACGGCCACCAGCTTCCGGCGCAGGTCGGCCGCGGCCGCCGGATCCCCGCCGATGAGGGCGTCCTCCTTGGTGGGGAAGTAGTTGAAGAACGTGCGGGAGGAGACGTCCACCGCTCCGGCGATGTCCTCGACGGTGACGTCGGCGAGACCGCGCTCGGCGACCAGCCTGAGGGCGGCACGCTCCAGCGCCGCACGGGTTTCGAGCTTCTTCCGGTCTCTCCGGCCGAGCTCGTCGCTGCTGTCCACGATGGGCAGAACGAACGGGATGGTCAGAAAATTTCAGAACCTGCAATGTTTTAGATTGTGAAACGCGCCGGACGTCGAGGCCGCGCGCCGTACCGGCCGATCGTCCGGCCCTCGCCCGAGCTGGTCCAGCAGACGTCTCATCGAAGTGAGACCGGTCGCTTCGTGAGGCGGTGGGCCCGAATGAGAACACGAAACCGGCCGGGGCGGTTCACGCCCCGGCCGGTGTTCTCTGGTCAGGCCTGCTGACCGGAGCACTACTCGGTGGTGGTGCCGGTGCCGTCAGCCGCCTTTCCCCCGCCCCGGGGGCCGCCGCCCAGCAGGCCGGCGCGGTGCGCCTTGAGTACGGCGTCGGCCTCGACCTGGGTGAGGGTGCCCGCGGTGACGGCGGTCTTGAGCCGCTCGGCCAGGGCGGCCTCGGCTGCGGCGGTGCGCTGCTGCCGCAACGTGTCCAGCGCCGCGGTCACCTTGTCGGCGCTCACGCCGAGCTCGGCGGCCAGGGTCTCGGCCATCGCGGTACGGTCGCCCGGCCGGGCTTCCCTGCCGGTGCCGCGGTCTCCGTGGATGGCCTCCATCGCGGCGGTGACCTTGGCCTCGTCGACGCCGAGGAGCTTGGCGAGCTCGGCGGCCCGCCAGCCGTGACCGCCCCGTCCGCCGTGCTCGCCGCGGTGTCCGCCGCCGGTCGCGGTGTCGGTCGCGGTGCCGGCCGTCGATGAGGAGGCAGGGATCGGCTCGGCGGCCCAGGCCGCCACCGGAACGATCAGCCCTCCGGCGAGTGCGGTGCCGAGACCGGCGATGACGGCCAGGCGCTTGGTGCGGTTCATGACACTCCTTGTTCGATTTCGCTTCGTTGACCTGCATCGATAGTCGACAGGCCGGATGAGACGCCCATGGCGGGAGCCTGAGAATCCGATGAGGAACCGTCCGCCGTACCGGGTGACGGACCTGGGGTGAGGAACCGCGGGTAACCGCTCCGCATCGTCATCGGCCGTGTTCGGAGCGCATCGTTGAAGCCCGATCGCACCAGCCGAGGAGCTTTGCTTCATGCACGAGCACCACCTGCTCGCCTTCTCCGTCGCCGACGGCCTGACCCTCAGCGGCCTGGCCGTCCAGCCTGCGTCCGCGGTGGCGGCTCCCGCCGTGGTGACGGCGTCGAAGGGGCGCCCCGCCCCGGTCAAGTCGGTGACGTTCCGGACCGACGGCGTCGAGTGAAGATCTTTCCGGGTCCGGCGGCCGTCCACCACCCGTGCGCCTGCCGTACTCCGGTCGGGACTACGGCAGGGAGTCGATCATGACGTGGGGGTCGTAGACGGCCAGTTGCTCGCCCCGGTCGGTCAGGATCGGCCACCGGGTGTTCCGGGCGCACCAGACGACGTGGCCGGCGGTGACGTCCCGCGAGCCGTCCAGGATCTCCGCGATGTCGCCCACCTTGCCGGAGGTGAAGTCGTCGACCTTCACGCCGGGCGTCGAGACCAGCTCGAACAGCTCCACCTGGGTGGAGAGCGGGGCGATGGAGTAGACGGCCGCCAGGGCGGTGGCGGGCACGCAGATGCCGCCGCCGCTGCTCAGGCAGGTGGCGGTGACGGCCCGCGCGTACTTGGTCTTGGCGACGGCGATGTCGATCAACGCGCTGACATCGAGGACCCGACCGGGAAGCATGGTCAGATCCTCCGGCTCCGGCGCGTGCTGATCTGGCTCCACTCCTCGTCGGAGAGGCGGGCGACACCGAGCGAGTCGGCGGCGGAGTCGAGGTCCTCGCGGTTCAGATCCCAGCGGCGGATCAGAGCGATGACGTGCGGCTTGTTGCCGATCTCCCGCTGCACGGCCGCGCGCACCACGTCGGCGACCCGCTTCCCGTCCGACCTCGCCTTGCGGGTCAGCGCCTCGTAGTCGGCCCGGTCCAGCTCGATGGTGACGGAGGTGGCGGAACCCTCGCCGTCGGAGGCGTCGCGGGGCTGCAGATGGGCCAGCCACATCGGGATCCCCGGCTTGTCCGCGCCGGTGCTCCCGCCGGACCGGGACTCGCCCGGCTTGTCGTCATCACGCCGTGACGGCAGGGGGAAGGCCATGCCATCGACAGTAGCCCCGAATCCCCGTCGTGGCAGCCCTTTCCGGCGCGGTGGCCCCGGGGTTCAGCCGGCCGGGAGGGTGGAGGAGGCGGAGGGAGCGGGGATGCCGCAGGTGCCGGCGGTCCGGCGTTCCGCGACGATCCGGTCGACGCCCTTGGCCCGGTACTCCTCCTGCTCCTCCGGTGGCGGGACGTGCCGCCACGAGCCGTCCTCCCGGACGAAGTCGTAGTCGTAGGGCGTCGGGTCCCCGGTACGGCCCGCCGTCACCAGGGCGGTGTCACCGGTGGCGTAGACGTCGGTGATGGTGAACGCCGCACCGGCGACGAGCTGGGGGCAGAGCTGGAACAGCCGCACGTACTCCTCACGCGTGATCGACGACCGGGCCCGGGTGCTCCACAGGTCCCAGAAGTCACCGGACCGCCCGTCCGCGTAGGCGTCGAACGCGGCCTGGGCGGCCCGCCGTACGGCCTCCTCCGCGCGGGCGTCGCCCGGAGCGTCCGAGGTGCTCGCGGAGGCCGGCGGAGAGTCCTGCGCCGCGGACGGGTCCAGCACCGTGAGCACGGCGATGACCGTCCCGATGATCAGGCCGGCGACCATGAGGACGATCACGGTCAGGCCGCGGCCCGTCTCGCCCCTGGGCGGCGGGCCGTACTGCGGCGGGTAGCCCACTTCGGTCTCCGGGGCCGGTGGGAACGGATGCGGTGATCGTAACGCCGCTCGTCCCCGAGCGGCGATGAAGACCACCGGCCCGTCCGGGCTCCGCCCGTCTCCCGGCCGCCGACCCAGACGCTGTCGTATCCGAGGTCCTCCGCCGCCCGGGCGACCGCCGTCACGCTGCCGAGGGAGGCGAACGGGCCGTACTGGGCCAGGGCCAGACCGAGATCCACGGGTCCCTCCCGTTCCTAGTCCTCGTACGGCTCGGCGGGGGCGTCGATCTTCACCAGACCCGTGGCGGACAACTCCGGATGCACTACCCCGTTGGGCATCTTCTCGAACTTCGGCGGGATCCAGGTGCCGGTCACCTCGACCCAGGTGTCGGCGGGCGGCTCGGGGATCCCCTTGACCGCGACCTTCAGCGGGAAGGCGTCGGCGGCGCAGCAGGCCAGCTGCATGCGGGCGAGGTACCACTGGCCCTGCTTCCTGGACGGTACGGCGAAGCCGGTCAGCCGGACCCGGCGGCCGGTCAAGGACTTCTTCTCGTCGTCCCAGGCCCGGCCGATGAACTCGCCGATCTTCATGTCCACCGGGCCGTCGCCGGTCAGCGGGGTGAAGGCGCTGAGCGCCTGCGACCGGGGCCGGGGCGTGTCGTCGGAGCGGGCGGCGGCGAACGAGCCCAGGGCGGGCGGCGCGATCAGGAAGATGGCGAACACCGGCAGGCACATCAACCAGGCGACCCGCGGACCGCCGTGCGCGTGCCCATGCCCGTGGCGGTGTGCGTGGTCGGTGCCGTCCCCGTCCCCGTTCCGGTGGTCGTGCCCATGCCCGTCCCGGTGCCCTTCCTTCACCCGCCACGCCTGGACCAGGCCGGTGGCGCCGAGGATCAGCAGCACCGCCCCGGCACCGATCAGGAACGGCCGGAAACCGGGCTTCACGTAGTTCAGGTAGGTCGTGGAGAACGCCGAGATCCGCAGCACGGCGCCCCCCAGCAGGGCCAGGACCAGGCTCTGGGACAGGCGGTTCACAGCAGCAGCCATCCGGACAGGGCGCTCACCAGCACGGCGAGCGCGAAGGTCAGCGGGACGAACCTGACCGCGAACGCGCGGCCGAACGTGCCGATCTGCAGCGCGATCAGCTTGAGGTCGACCATCGGCCCGACCACCAGGAAGGCGAGCTTCGCGGTCGGTGAGAACGCGGTCATCGAGGCGGCCACGAACGCGTCGGCCTCCGAGCAGATCGACAGCAGCACGGCGAGCAGGGCCATGACCAGCACCGCCAGCCAGGGGATCTGGGCCACGGCGGTCAGCCACTCGCGGGGGACGAGCACGTTGAGCGTGGCGGCGGCCAGGCCGCCGACGATGAGGAACCCGCCGGCGTGCAGCAGGTCGTGCCGCATGGCCTCGCCGAACGCGACGAGCTTCGAGCCGCCGCCGTGCGGACGGGACGGAATCCGCAGCCACTCGCTCCGGCCGAACCGCAGCCAGAGCCAGCCGACGAGCACCGCCACGGTCAGCGAGGCGCCGAACCTGGCGGCGACCATCAGCGGCTGGCCGGGGAAGGCGACGGCGGTCGCGACCAGCACGATCGGGTTGATCGCGGGTGAGGCGAGCAGGAAGGCCAGCGCGGCGGCCGGGGTCACCCCCCGGGCCATCAGCCCCGAGGCGACCGGGACCGACGCGCACTCGCAGCCCGGGAGCACCGCGCCCGCCATCCCGGCGACGGGCACGGCCACCGAGGGGCGTCCGGGCAGCGCCCTGGTCCAGAACGAGGCCGGGACGAAAGCGGTGATCGCGGCGGACAGGGCGACCCCGAAGACCAGGAACGGCAGGGCCTGCACGCAGATGGCCACGAAGATCGTGGCCCAGGTCCGCAGCGCCGCCGAGGTCAGGTGGGGGGCGAGTGCGAACCGCCCCGCGACCAGCAGGACGATGACGAGCATGAAGCCCCAGGGGAGGGTGCGCCCCGGGGAGGGGTCGCGGCCCCAGGAGTCCGGCGGGACCGGTCCGTCCTCATCCGTCCACGCCCGCGGCGGATCGGTGTGGAGATGAGACATGGTCCCCATCGTGCCAGACGCTCCCGGCGTGCCGGGCGCCCCGATGTTCCACGTGGAACATTCACCCGGAGACGGCGGAGACGGCGGGGGTGCCGGGGGCCGTGGGCGCGGTCGCGGTCGCGGCGGACCGGCGGGCGAGGGGCGCGAAGGAGACGAGCAGGAACAGCGCGCCCAGCGGGATCAGGTCCTTCTCGAAGAACGGGAGCAGCAGGTCGGCCATGACCAGGACGGGCGTCCAGGCCCTGACCCGGCCGGCCACGGCGAGCTGCAGGACGAGGGCGAACTGGGCGGCGAAGAACAGGAGGGGGACGCCGTCGTAGACCACGAACGAGACGCCCGGAACGGCCTGCACCCGGTCGAACAGCGCGCCCATGGCGTCGTGGTCGGCGGACATGAACCCGATCACGATGTCGATGGCGAACTGCACGGCGAGGGCGAGCAGGCCGGCGGTCCCGAGGGCGGCGCTCACGGTGGCGACGGCGTTCCGGCCCGCCATCCGGCGCATCTCCCAGAAGATCGGCACGAACAGGGCCAGGGCCGCGAGGAAGGCGAGGTGGCCGGCGGTCCAGGCGAGGCCGGGGCCCCGGCTGCCGTCGAGGCCGTCGAGGATCCGGATCACCCCGTAGGCGAAGACGAGCAGGGGCGCGGCGACGAAGGCGGTGCGGACGTTCATTGCGGGGGCTCCCAACGGGTCGGTGTGCGCTTCCGAGCCTGGCCTCCACGGGCTCGGAAATGATCGCCGGTGGGAGCGGTTCCCCGGCTCCCCCGCACGGGGGAGCGTCTCCCCCGCACCGGCGATGCCGGGCCCCGGCGGGTCGCGGACATCCCCTGCGCGGGGGAGACGGCGGCCCCGGGCCGTCCTGGATACTCCGGTGCCATGTCCTTCTCCCCTCTGGTCGACGGCTTGACCGGCTCCCTGGCCGGGCGGGTGCGAGCGCTTCCTCCCGTCGTGCCGGACGTGGCGCTGACCGTCCTGGTGCTCGCCGCCCAGTCGGTGCCGTTCCTGTACGAGACGCGCCGCCTCGCCGAGGGGCCGTGGACGGTGGCCCACTACCTCCCCGTCCTCGCCTCCGCACTGCCGCTGCTCGCGCGCCGCCGGTACCCGTTCGCGGTGCTGGTCCTCACCCTCGCCGCCTCGGGCCTGTACTCCCTCAACGACCCGGACAACCCGGCGCAGCCCATCTGGTACGGCTGGCTGGTCGCCACCTACACCGTGGCCGAACGCTGCCCCCGCGGGCGGCGCTTCGCCGGGGCCGCGATCGTCCTCTGCGGCTCCCTGCTCTCGGTGGGCTCCGTGCCCACATTTGTGCGGGGGATGGTGACCTGGGCCGCCGCCTACGCGCTCGGCAGGGCCGTGGTGATGCACCGCGCCTACACCGCCGGGCTGGAGGAGCGGGCCGTACGGCTGGAGCGCGAGCGCGAGATCGAGGCGGAGCGCGCGGCGGAACGCGAGCGCGCCAGGATCGCCCGGGACATGCACGACGTCCTCGCCCACGCGGTGAGCGTCATGGTCGTCCAGGCCGAGGCCGGGCCGCTCGCCGTACGGTCGAACCCGGAACGGGCGGAGGCCGCCTTCGAGACGATCGCCGGCGCGGGCCGGGAGGCGATGGCGCAGCTCCGGCGGATGCTCGGCCTGCTGAAGGAGTCCGAGGGGCCGAGGGACCCGCAGCCCACCCTGGACCGGATCCCCGACCTGGTCGGCCGGGTCGCGTCGGGCGGCCTCCGGGTGTCCCTGGCCACCGCCGGCACCCCGGTGGAACCGCCCGCCGACGTCGAGGTGGCGGCCTACCGGATCGTCCAGGAGTCGCTCACCAATATCGTCAGACACGCCGGCGCCGCCACGGCGGAGGTCCGCCTCGACTGGAAGGACGACGCACTCATGATCACTGTCACCGACGACGGCAGCGGGAGCGGTGGACGGACCGGCGGACGGACCGGCGGACGGGGTGACGGCGAGCGGACCGGCATCCGCGAGCGGGGCGGCGAAGGGCTGATCGGCATCCGCGAGCGGGCCGCGGCCTGCGGGGGAACCGCCGCGTTCGGCCCCGCCCCGGACGGGACCGGGTTCCGGGTGTCCGTACGGCTCCCCCTCCACGGGACCGCGGCGGTGATCCGGTGACGATCAGCGTGGTGATCGCCGACGATCAGGAACTGGTGCGCAGCGGCTTCGCGATGATCCTGGACGCGCAGCCGGACATCACGGTCGCCGGGGAGGCCGGTGACGGGATCGAGGCGATCGCGGCCGTCCGCGGGCACCGGCCGGACGTGCTGCTCCTCGACATCCGGATGCCCCGCATGGACGGCATCGAGGCCGCCCGCACGGTGTGCGCGGAGACCGCCACCCGGGTCCTCATGCTCACCACCTTCGACCAGGACGACTACGTCTACGACGCGCTGCACGCCGGGGCAAGCGGTTTCCTGCTCAAGGACGTGCGCCGGGACGACCTGGTCCACGCGGTCCGCGTCGTGGCGGCCGGGGACTCGCTGCTGGCCCCGTCCGTGACCCGACGGCTGATCGACGACATGGTGAGCAGGCGCCCGCGCCCGGCCCCGGTCCCGTCCGGCAGCCAGTCCGGGCCGGGCAGCCCGGGCGGGCTGGACGGGCTGACCCAGCGCGAACGCGAGACGCTGGTCCTGCTGGGCAGGGGGCTGTCCAACGCGGAGATCGCCGCCGAGCTGGTGGTCAGCGAGCACACGGTCAAGACGCACATGAGCAACGTCCTGATGAAGCTGGGCCTGCGCGACCGGGTGCAGGCGGTCATCGCCGCCTACGAGTCGGGACTCCTCCAGCCCGGCGCCCGCTGACCCGGCGGCCCGCTCACGCCCGGAACCGCTCACGCCCGGAACCGCTCACGCCCGGAACCGCTCACGCCCGGAACCGCTCACGCCAGGAGGACGACCACACCGGAAACCGTTCACACGGGGAGAACGACCACGTCAGGAGGACGGCCGCACCAAGAGAACGCTCACAATTGCGACAGCAGCCATCTCGGCCCGGTGACGTCGGCGCCGAGTTCGGTGACGCGGTCGCGCAGGGCGCGGTCGGCGGTGACGACGAGGACGCGCTCCCAGCCGGAGGTCTCCCGTACGGCCCGCACGATCGTGTCGTCCCCGCTGCCCGGCGCGGCCAGGACGGTGACGCCGGGCGGCGCCGTCACCTCCCGGGCGGCGCCCTCGACGACCGTGACGATCCGGGGGAACCAGCGGGCCAGGGGCGGCACGTGCCCGGGTACGGCGTGCAGGCCGCCCTCGGCGAGGGCGGCGACCTCGGAGAGCAGCTTGGCGGTCGCCCCGGCGCGGTCCCTCCACCAGCCGTGCTCGGCACGGGCGCCGACGATGTTGGCGGCGTCGAGGACGAGCACCAGGGGGCCGAGTGCCGGCTTGAGCGCGGGCCAGGTCTCCGCGAAACCGGGATGGAGCCTCCTGGCGGCGATCTCCCCGGCGGGCAGCCAGCGCAGGTCGGCGCTCTCGCTGCTGGCCGGGACCGCGGGCAGCAGGCCGTCGGCCTCGGCGATCACCGTCTCGAAGGACCAGCCCCCGTGGTCGTCCAGGTAGACGCCCTGCACGCGGAGGCCGTCACCGTGCAGGGCGGCCTCCTCGCAGGCCTCGCGCAGGGCGCCGGTGATCGCGTCCTCATGGCTGTCGCGGGCGCCGCCGGGCAGACCCCAGGTGCCGCCGTGGTGGCTCCACAGGGAGCGCTTCTGCATGAGGACGTGAGGGGTGCCCGCGGAGTCGTGGTGGACGGCGAGCAGTCCGGATGCGCCGTACACGCCCCAGTGCCGGTGGCCTCGGCCGCACCGGGCCCAGCCGTCACCGTCCCCCACCGTCATAGCGTCCATGATGCCTCAGCTCGGATCTTTTACCAGGGGTCGGAGCGGTCACCGTGTGCGACCGTCCGGCCTGGGGGACACCGGCGGCCCCCCTGGTGGAGGTACTGCCCGGCGGGGTCCGGCCCGGAACGCGTGCCCCACGGGTGACGGCGGGATGCGCGGTCCGGCCGCGTCCGGAGTCCATGCGGGCACGTCGTCGCACGTCCCGGCGGCGGGACGGGCGGCCCCGGCCGTGCCGAGGGCCCGTGTCCGCCGATATCTCGATTGCACCGGTGAGGGTGCTTCTACCAGTATGTTCCGATGGAACAGGTATCCCCTGCCGAAGAGATCGCCGCCGGGTCCGTCGTGCTCCACCGGGTGCGGGAGGCCGACGCAGAAGGCGTCGCGGCGGCGATCAGCGAGTCCATCGCGCACCTGCAGCCGTGGATGCCCTGGGCCCACGACGGGCACTCCGTCGAGGACGCCCTCGGCTGGATCCGGCGCGCGGAGGAGGGCTGGGCCGGGGGCACCGAGTTCGCCTACGTCCTCCGGCCCGCCGACGGCGGCCCGGTCGTCGGATCCATCAGTCTGATGGCCCGTGTCGGCCCCGGCGCCCTGGAGATCGGCTACTGGCTGCACGGCGGCCACACCGGCCGCGGGCACATGACGGCCGCGGCCGGGGCGCTCACCGCCGAGGGGCTCGCCCTGCCGGGGATCGAGCGGATCGTGATCAAACACGACGCGGCGAACCACGTGAGCGGCGCCGTGCCCCGGCGCCTGGGCTACCGCGAGGTCGGCCGGGTGCCCCGGGAGCCGGTGGCGCCCGCGGAGAGCGGCGTCGACGTGGTCTGGGAGATCCGCCGGGGGTGACCCGAGATCCGGCGGGAGGGACCCCGAGGCCGACGCGCCCGGCGGTGCCGCCGTACGGCGACGCCGTCCTGCGCGATCACCGGTCACGGACCCGCGTCCACCGCCGAACCGTGGACGAGATGTCCCGGACGCGGGGAACCGGCGGAGGCCCGCCGGACAGTACACGGGTGTGGAGACGACTATGCGCGCCAGGGTGCGCGCCGGGGATCCGGACGCCTTCGGCCGGCTGTTCGACGACTACGCGCGTTCGGTCTACAACCACGCCTTCCGGCTGACCGGTGACTGGTCGGCCGCCGAGGACGTGGTGTCCCTGACCTTCCTGGAGGCGTGGCGGCTGCGGAGCAGGGTCGACCCGGACGGCGGCTCGCTGCGGCCGTGGCTGCTGGGCATCGCGACCAACGTGGCGCGCAACGCCAGGCGCGCCTCCCGGCGGCACGAAGGCGTGATCGCCAGACTGCCTCCGGGCGAGGCGGTGCCGGACATCACCGAGGAGGTCGCGGGCCAGGTCGACGACGACAGGCTGCTGGCCTCCGTGCGTACGGCTCTGGGCGCGCTGCGCCGTCCGGAGCGCGAGGTGCTCGCGCTGTGCGTGTGGGCCGGGCTCGGGTACGCCGAGACCGCCCAGGCCCTCGGAGTTCCGGTGGGCACGGTCCGCTCCCGGCTCTCGCGGGCGAGGAAGAGACTCCAGAAGCTCGCCGAGGCCGCGGCGGTGAGCGGAGGAGCACCGGAAGAGCGGGTCGGAGGAGCACCGGAACGGCGGGCCGGAGGAGCACCGGACCCGCAGGGCGGAGGAGCACCGGACCCGCGGTCGCGTGCCTGGCCGGCGCCCGGAGGGAGCAGGGAACCGCGGCCACGGCCCGGACAGGTAGATGGTGACCGCGACGACGCGGTCCGGCCCGTTGGGAGGAAGGTTCGATGAACAGCCGACCGCAGTCCGGCCCCGATCAGCTCGAGGAACTGGCCCGGCTGCTGCCCGCTCCGGTGGAGCGGGACCTGCCGGCGGACCGCCACCGACTGCTCAAGGGAATCATGATGCAGCAGATCCACCACGACACCCGGCCGTCGAGGCTCGAACGCCGCTCTGCGCTGCGGCGCCCGATCCTTCTCTCCTCCGTCCTGGCCGCCGCGGCGGCGCTGGCGGTGGCCGTACCGGTTCTCACCGGAGGGGGGACACCGGCGTACGCCGTGTCGCGCAATCCCGACGGCACGATCACGGTCGAGATCAACGAGGTGCGGGATCCCAAGGCTCTGGAGGCGGACCTGAACGCCCTCGGCTTCGACGCCGTGGTGGACTACGTTCCCCGGGGGAAGCAGTGTGAGGACCCGCGCAGCGATTCCCTGCTGCCCCGCGAAGAGACGTACGATCCCGCCGACGGGAGGCCACTGGTGATCCCCCGAGGCGTCACCGGTCCCGAGGGGGGTTTCCTGTTCGACCCCGGCGCTCTCGACGACGGCCAGACGGCGGTCCTCGAGTTCACCCTCGGCGAGAACGACGACGCGGTCATCTCGGCCGTGTGGGCGCGGATCTCGAACGGTCCGGTGAAGCCGTGCGTCCTGGTCGACAGCACCGGGCATCCGCTGGGTCCTGCGGAGACGCCGGGGACATGACGTCCGGCACACGGTGAGGGCGGCCCGCTCCACCGCCATCCCCGACGCCGACGCGGTAGCGTCGGTGCCGTATGTCGCACACGGAAGTCGGAGGTGATCACGGTGCATCCGGTCTTGTGACGGCCCCATCCCGGGGTGTCACGGAGCCGAAAGGTGACCGTATGAGCAAGACCGACAAGACCCGGCCCTGGTGGGTGCGGATGGCCGACGCGCCGATGGTGACCTGCGTGCCCGTGCATGATCACAGGTTCGGGTCGTGCACGCTGCCGGACGAGATCACTGCCGACAGCGCGTCCCTGAACCACTGCACGAGCGGCTGTCACTGGCGCGCCACCGCCTACTACGTGTTCGACTGCGGTGGGGTCGGCGGGGGCCGCGAGGGATACCACCTCCGGCGTCAGGAGCGCCGCCGCAGCCGGCACCAGGCGCGCTGCGAGCTGCATACCTGGCACGACGAAGACTGAGCGAAGGGGCAGGGCCCGCATACCGGCGGCCCCTGCCCCTTCGCTTCCCCTGCCCGGCGGCCGACCGACGTCTCGAGTTCGCCGGCCGAACCGCGCCGCTTCCGGTGATTCGGGTCAGTCGGCCCGTCGGCCTAGGGAGGGGGTCGCCGACGGCTTCTCCGCCTTGGCCTGGGTGAGAAGCACCCGTCGCAGGAGCCAGATCCCGAGCAGACTCATACTGAGCGCCAGTACGCCCGAGACAATGACCATGGGGCGACTGCCCATCACCACTCCTGGTGTCCCTACCACGTACCCCAGGGCAACGCAGGAATTGGCGAGAACCGAGTAGTAGGACCATGCTCGTCCATGGGCATGGGCGGGGATGTGGCGATGGATCGCACTGCGAACGCCGACGTTGTGGGCACCGTTGCCGAAGCCGCCGATCACGAACACGACAGCGATGACCCATGCGATGGGAACGAGTCCCTCGACCAGCAGGGCGATGGAGATCGACAACGCACCGCCGGCGACCAGGAGGACCTCCTTCCCCGTCACCCGCTGCCATCCACCGGCAAGCGCGCCGGGAATGGATCCCAGTGCCCAAGCGGCGAGCAGTAGTCCGTAAACCGAATCTCCGGCCGCCACCTCCCTCAGATAGAAGACACCTGCGACTCCTTCGACAGACGTGGCGAAGATGACGCCCCCGAGGATGGGAAGCATCGGTCCGATGACCGGCGAGGCACGCAGCACGCGAAAGCCTTCGCGTGCTCCCTCGAACGGCCGGGTGTCCAACTCCATGCGCTCGTCGGTGTCGTTCGGCACGACGACACCTGTGACTGCGGCGATCAAGAGGAAGGAAACAGCGTTCAAGCCGAGCAGGAGAGAGCTGCCGGTGGCGACATAGGCGGCGCCTCCGATCCCAGGACCTGCCAGGAAAGCCAGAGACGTGGCGGTTCCGATGCCGCTGTTGGCCCGCTCGGCACCAGTTTCGCCGGCTATCGCGGGTACCAGTTTGAAAGCGGCTGCTGATGACGCGACTGCGAAAACATTGGCAAGAGCCACGAGTGCCACTCGTGCGTGGAAATCCGGCACCATCGCGGCGATCCCGAATATCAGTGCCTGCGCGAGGACCGCGCCTGTCCACACGTTCTTGGCACTGGTCCGGTCGACCAGGACGCCAAGGAACGGAGCGAGGACCAGCGGTGGCAGAAGCTCCGCGAAGAAGACTTCGGTCACCCACCACGGCTCACCGAAAGCCGCCGCATCAAGGATCATGGAAAGGGACGCAACGCTGTCCCCCGTGACGGAGATGAACGTCCCGGTGATCAATGCTACGAGTGCCCTGGATGGTCGGATCCGGGTCGTCATACAGAACCCTTACGGAACAAGAGTGCGTCGCAGCTCCATCCCTCGGCACCGCCGTCGTCGACGGTGGCGACCTCGCGATTGACGACCTGGAGACCGACTGATTCCGCTAGCGCACGCAGTTCGGTAGCGGTCCAGATTCGTTCCCTGAGCACACCGAGGACTCCAGGGAAACGAGAGCCGGAATGCTCGATGAAGTAGTTCTGGCGGAAATCTTGATCTCTGTAGTGGACTCCGCGCCAGATGAGACGCTGAACTCCCTCCGAGTCGGTGAAGTCGACGGCGTCCATGGCTCCGCTGAGTTGCTCGAAGCCTTCGAGGATTTGGTCCTGATAGGCGAGGAGGATCGCATGTCCGCCAGTCGGCAACGAGGCATTGATGAACTGCAGTAGCGCGTTGAGTCGCTGCTCCGTGCAGAACGAGTTGATCGTCACGCTTCCCATGACGATCAGATCGCACTCTGTGACGGCCGATGCCGGTCCCGTGGCGTCCCGAAGCTCAAAATGTGCTTGGTCGTACGGTGCGAACCGCTCGGTGAAAGCCTTCATGGCGGAGGGGGAGTTGTCGACACCCATGATCGGGCCGGTGAATCCTCGCTTTACAAGGTTCCAGGAAATGCGACCCTCACCGCAACCGAGATCCATGATCGCTTTGGGATCGACGCGCTCCGCCAATGCGGTGATCGCAGGAACATCCCACACCTGAGGCCAGGCCGCGTCACGTCCGTAAACATAGAAGTCGTCTTCGTAGTAGCTTATGACAGGCACATCCGGGAAACGTTCATGGATCCTCAGAAATGGACCGAAAAGCGGGTCCGGCCCCCAGTCGTCAAGCACCGAGAGCCTCCACTTGACGGCGTGCGTCACGGCCGAATGTGTCGTCCGTTCCATGCCCCAGGTCCTGCATGTCCTGAGCGTGAAGATGGAAGATCTCGGTGAGCCACCGTGCCATGGCCCGACCGTCAGGACCAAGCCCTCGATCGAGAGCGCCGCTCTCCGCGACAGTCCAGAAGAATTGGGATCGTCGCCAATAGTCGGACAGGCGGTCTGTCGCAGTCGGGTGTTCTCGGCCACTGTTGGCCAAGGCGATGAGAAGAGCCATGGCATGGGCGTACACGTGAAGAGTGGATACGATCCGGACTGCATCCATGGTCCTGCGTTTACCGTTGATCGGTGTCCATGGAATTTCGAAGAGCGGACCTTTCAGATAATCATAGCCGGACTGGACGATGTGTCGGGTGGCCATCAGGTCGTACAGCTTCTGATGGCAGGCTTCGTGTAGCGCGGCGTCCGCGACGGCGACAGGATCCGAAAGTATGTTCTGGTTCATTACCGAAACGGCCGGGACCGGCACGATGAAAGCCGACTCAACGGCGTCGCTGTCCAGGATGACTGTCCCCGACACGCAGGCGAGCGTGCCTGTGGCGAGCTCGCCAAGCATTTCAATCAATAGGTGGATGCCGCGGGCGACGTCTAGGGCCTGCGCGGGAGTGGCGTTGAGAACGGTCACCGGATGAGGGGCGAGGTCCTTCTTGATGAGCTCGACCAGGAGACGGCCGGCTCTCGACTCTTCCCAGTCGGTGGCGAGGGCGTAGACGGAGGGGACAGCTGCCACCTCGGTCTCTTCGGTGGTCTCGTCGAGAAGAGTGGCCGCCTCGTTGACGAGGCGAGTCGCTTCGGTGGTGTCACGCTGTACGACACACGCTTTGAAAGCGCGTTCCAGGTAGGCCCGCCGTATGCTTTGCCGGAGCAAGGACTGGCCGCTGTCAGGCAGCCGGGTTCCGGTCACTTCGCTGAGCATTTCGACCAGCCCTGCGTGGAACACCTGGAGATCGTTTCGCAGGGCGTTGGAGTCTCCGAACGGCCCATCGTGCAATACTGCAGTGGATCGCTGTGCCATGGCTCCTCGCCAGTAGTGGATACGGACGGGTGAGAGTGGCAAGCCCTCCCACCCGTCCGCGCTGTCAGACCATCTTCGGATACTGCGCCTGTGCCTTGATGTCGGGCATGACAACTGTCGAGATGGGCTGCGCCGTCTCGGCCGACTGGTCGTCGATCTCGGCCAGGAGATCCTCGACGGTGATGGTGGCGGTGCTCATTGTTCTACCTCCCCTCGATCGTTGCAGTTACCGGCTCCGTCGGGGAGCCGGGACCTATGGGGCCCGTCACATGTGCGCGTCCGCCTCGAACTCTGTCAATCCAGCGGCCTTCAGCGCGGCGACGGCCACATCGAATTGGGCATCCGCAGCATCCGGTGAAAGTCCTCGCCGGGAGGTCAGCTCGCGAAAACGCTGTCTCACCTCACCGGGTGCAGTGTCCGGATCCTGTGCAAGACGGACGACTAATGCGGTCATCGAATCGATCATCATCACGGTCGGTGGCTGCCGGGCGAAGAGAAAGTAACGCCCCTTGATGGACAGCGGTTCGATCCGTACTTCCGGGATCGATATCGGCTGTGTCATGGTCATACCTCGATCAGATCGTCATGCGTCCATTGGTCGGTGGGGTAAGCCTGCAGGCCGAGCCCGAGGACGTCGGATGTCTCGCGGACGAAGCCGAGCGCTGTACGGTCAAGCCAGTCGCGTAGGGCGTGACCGTCGCCACCCAGATGGCAACTGACTTCCGTCCACTGCAGGGCTTGGTTGATGTAGGAAGCCCGCTCGAAGTTCGTTCGGATGCGATCCGCTGCCTGAGCATGATGAGCGCCAAGTCCAGGAGTCCGCAGGACTGCCGAATGAAAAGCCGACAGATGTGCGTAGACGTGCAGGGTGGAAAGAAGTCGATTGACTTTGAAGACCCTTCGCTCGCCCATGCTCAATGACCAGGGAAGCATCACTCCGGGGCTATTGTGATCACTGTAACCGGGGCGGACAAGGGCTCGGACAAGCCGCATCAGCGTATATTTCTCATGTAGGCATTCATGCAGCAGGCATTCTGCGATGACGAGATCGCTCTCACGTCGGAGAAGGTTCTCTCCCAGGCCGATGCTCTCTGGGATCTGTGTCAGATACCATGACGGGATGTCCGTACGAAGGACTACCAGTAGCCGAACCAGCGAAAGGGTGTTCGCGGTCAGATTCGGCATCGTCTTCACGAGTATTTCCTGGGCTCGTGCGAGAGAATAGTGATCTCTCTCGATCAGGCAACCTTCCCCGACCTCCTCTTCGTGGCCGCTGAAGGAAAAGACCGCGCGAACAACGTTCAGCAACCGGGAGGAGTCCTCGGTTTTCCAGTCTGTGACAGACCATGCGGCATGACCGTTGATCCATGGCACCGGCGCGGTCCAGTCATGGGCGGTTTCCCCAGGTCCGGGTTGAGCGTGCTCCACTCCAGTTCGGAGCCTTCGGCTTCCAGACTGGCTCGGGTGGCCAGGTGCGCGAGCGCATCGACGGCGGTTCCCGTGCCGGCCGCCGGGGATGTCCTGCCCCGGGACCAGGCTTGCCCGGCGAGAAGGACGGCTGCGTCGTGCTGCAATGCGCCACCATCACCGAATAGGCCGGTCGATAGATCCTGATCAACATGGAATCGGATCTCCGCCGACATCTATAACCTCCTGTGGGCGCTGGTGGTGATCATGATTGATATTGAGTCAGAGGTGCGGGAGGAGGCAATGCATGACTTGCAATACCTTCGCTACGTAAAGTCATCAGGCAGGGGTTGCCTCATGTTTCTGCAGGTCAATTGATTTTGCTGAGCAAGTCAAGCTCGATGTGATGCACGCCACACGAATTCTTGGTTTCGTCGCAGATCGGATGGGATATTCGAGGCCCTCGACCTCGATGGCTCACGGGGCGGCCGTCCCTCCCAAACGGTTTCAACTGATGGAGGTTTCCATTTGATCGTCCCGTTCACCGCGGGCGGGTGGTGCAACGGCCCAGCCGAAGCGCTCGGCGAGGCGACGGTTCCGCGGCCGTGACAGGACTGCGGTCACTTCTCGCCGGGATCGACGGGGTATATCCCCCTGTTCATGGGGATGCTGGTGCCATGCACCGGCGACGCTCGTGTACGAGCCGGTCTGCTTCTCCAATGCGGTCAGCCGGGCGATCCCGACGTGAGACAGGGCACACGAGGGTAGGAGACAGCCGGAAACACTGAGAACCGGCGAGAGGTCGGACCACATATCAGGCTCCACCCTGCGATGTCGGCCCAGGCCTCAGCCGCCGCCCTTGCTGAAGTGCTGGTAGTCCTTGATCCCGGACCACGAGCCGCCCCACTCCCAGCCGAGCCTCTCGAAGGCGCGGACGACCTTGTCGCCGGGGTTGATCACACCGGGGGCCTTCACCGGGCGCTCGGCGAACCTGCGGGCGTTCCGGTGGGCGACCGAGCCGTCCGCGGAGACGTAGGGGTTCTCGCGGGGGTTGATGTCGATGGCCTTGCCGTACGCGTGCCGCGACCAGCTGCTGGAGCCGGTCGCCGGGCGGCAGTTGAAGGCCGAGGTGTTGTCGGCGTCGATCGAGTCGAAGTCGTCGCCCTTGTAGACGTCGACGAGCACCATCCGGTAGATCGGCCAGCGCCAGTCGTACAGCCGGCCGAAGACCGTGACGACGTCGTCGGCGACGTCCTCGTGCACGACCAGCTCGCCGGTGTGCGGCCGGTCGTCGAAGCCCCAGTAGGTCATCGTGATCAGCCGCAGATCTCTGACCGGGACGGGGCAGCCCTTGCGCCAGGAGTACGGCAGGCGCTCGCGGGCGACGCGGGAGACCTTCGCGGCGAACTCCGGGGGCTCGGCCGGGGGCTGCGTCTGCGAGGGGGGCGGCGAGGCGGCCCCGGCGGACGGCGACGCCTGCGGGGAGGCGGTCCCGGCCGGCCCGTCCGTTCCGTCGGGCGGGGGGGACGGGGACGCCGACGGGGTCGCGGTCGGCGAGTCCGTCGGCGAAGGCGAGGGCGAAGGCGAAGGGGACGGTGACGAGGGGCGCGGGCTGGGCGGAGGGGGCGGCGTCGTGGGCGCGGTGACGGGTTCGGAACCGCCGCAGGCGCTCACCGCGAGGTAGGCGGCGGTCATGGCGAGGGCGGTCCGGACGCGCGTCACGGACGGAGATCTTCCCACCTGCTGCCCCCTCGCAACGGACCGGCACGACGACTCATCAGCGTAGTCGACCGGTCGCGGCGGGTGCCGGTGCGTCCTTCCGGCCCCGCCGCACGCGACCCCGCGACACATGGTCCTGCCGCACGGTCCCGTCGCACATGGTCCTGCCGCACGGTTCCACCGCATGCGGTCCCGTCGGACCCGGGCACGTCCGAGCGCGAGCCCGGGCGCGTGTCCGGGCACGGTCTCCGGCTCGGCGGAGGTGGTGGTCCGGAGGCGTTCTCGCATCTACTGTGGCGGGATGGAGCCGGTGATCGGGATCGCGGGACGGTCCGTGCCCGTGCACGGACTCTTCGTCGTCCTGGGGGTGCTGGCCGCCGCGGCGGTCTTCGTCGCCGAGGCCCGCCGCCGGGGCGCGCCGGCCGAGCAGTCGCTGGTGGCGGTCACCGGGGCACTGGTCGGCGGAGCGGTCGGCATGCGGCTGTCCGGCTGGGCCGAGCACCTCGACCCGGCGCTCAACCCGAGCCTGCTGGAAGCCTGGATGTTCGGCTCCCGGAGCATCCTGGGCGGACTGACCGGCGCCTACGCGGGAGTGCTCGTCGCCAAGCGGCTGATCGGCTACCGGGAGCGGACCGGTGACCTGTTCGCGCCCGCGGTCGCGCTCGGCATGGCGGTCGGCCGGATCGGCTGCCACCTCACCGAGGCCCCCGGCCGCCCCACGGACCTGCCGTGGGGCGTGCACGCCCCCGCCACCACGCCCGCCTGCCCCGGCTGCCTGTCCGGGCAGGCCATGCACCCGTCGTTCCTGTACGAGGTGGCCTTCCAGCTGGCGGCCTTCGGCGCGCTCTGGTGGCTGCGGAGCCGGATCACCCGGCCGGGCGAGCTGTTCACCCTCTACGTCGCGGCCTACGCCGTCTTCCGGTTCCTCGTGGAGTTCACCCGGGCGAACGAGACGGTCTGGCTGGACCTCACCCGCCCGCAGTGGTTCCTCGCGCCGGGCCTGCTGCTGGTCGTCCTCAGGCTCCGGTACGGCTACCGCCGGGGCTTCTACGACGCGCTCGTCCGCAGACAGGAGGCCCGCGCATGACCACGCCGCCCCAGGAACCGCCCGGCCCGCCGGGACAGACCGGCCCTCCACCCGGTTCGGCGGGCCCTCCACCGGGGCGGGAGGGGCGGCCCCCGTCCGGCGACTCCACGGGGGTGATCGTGGCACTGGCGTTCGTCGGCGTCCTCGCCTTCATCGCGGCCAACGTGCTGATGGCGCTCCTCGCGTTCTCCACCCAATCGCCTGTGGGCATCGGGGTGGCGGCGGTGGTCCTGGCGCTGGGAACCTTCGGCGGCGGGATCCTGCTGGTCCGGAAGGGCGAACCCTGGTCCAAGGGGCTGGGGATCGGCCTCATGGCCGGCTGGGCGCTGGTCTCGATCGTCAGCGCGGGATTCTGCACGGGCATAAACCCGGGGGTCTACCTGTGACCGGGACCGCCGGGACCGCCGGGACGGGCGGGATGGGGCTGCGGGGCGACCGCATCCTCCGCTACGTCAACGCCTTCTGCCCGCGCTGCCACGACGAGGATCCCGAACGCCCGCTGCACGACGTGCCCCGCCTGACCGGCTACCTCGCCGTCCGCGACGGCCGGGTCTTCCTGGAGCGCGGCTGCCGCGTCCACGGCCTGGTGCGCACCCTCTACGACGAGGACCCGGAGATCCTCGCCTACCTGGAGGAGTGGACCGCCCCCACCAAGGCCCACGTCCCCGACACCCCCGGGAACTTCGACCCGGTCCCCGCGGCGTACCTGCGGGGGCTCCCGGAGATGCAGACCCAGCACACCTGCATCCTGCTGGAGGACATCGCCGAGACCTGCAACCTGCGCTGCCCGACCTGCTTCGCCGGCTCCTCGCCCGACCTGCGCGGGGTGGTCCCGGTCGCCGACGTCCTGGCCAACGTCGACCAGCGCCTGGCCAGGGAGAACGGCCGCCTGGACGTGCTCATGCTGAGCGGCGGCGAGCCCACCCTCCATCCGGAGCTGGGGACGCTCCTTGCCGAGCTCGCCGCCCGGCCCGTCACCCGGATCCTGGTCAACACCAACGGCGTCGCCGTCGCCCGCGACGACGCGCTGCTCGACCTGCTCACCGGGCACCGCGAGCGGGTGGAGGTCTACCTGCAGTACGACGGGACCTCCGCCGCGGCCTCGCGCCACCACCGGGGCGGGGACCTGCGCGCCCTCAAGGCGGAGGCCGTGCGGCGGCTGTCGGAGCGGGAGATCTTCACGACCCTGGTCATGACCGCGGCGCTCGGCGTCAACGACGGCGAGATCGGCGACGTGGTACGGCTCGCGCTCGACACCCCCTACGTGGGCGGCGTCTCCCTGCAGCCGCAGTTCGGCTCCGGCCGGTCGGCGGCGATCGACCCGCTCGACCGGCTGACCCACACCGGGGTGCTCGCCCGCCTCGGCCCGCAGACCGGCGGCGCCGTCACCTGGCGCGACCTGACCGCACTGCCGTGCTCACACCCGCACTGCTGCTCGGTCGGCTACCTGATCCGCGACGACTCCGGCGCGTGGCGGTCGCTGGCCGCTCTGATCGGCCACGACCGGCTCAAGGAGCATCTCGGCCTGGTGGCCAACCGGATCGCCGACCGGGAGATCCCGCGCGAGCTGCGCCGGGCCGTCCAGGAGTCGCTGCTCGGGCTGCTGTCGGAGCAGTCGTCGCTCTCGCACCCGCAGATCGGCGACCTGTGGCGGGACATCTGCGAGAACTGCGACCTGGGCGTGTCCACCCTGCTGGCGCTGGCCTCCTCGGCGCTGCCCGGACGGCGCGGGAGGCTCCGCCGGATGCTCGGCGAGCGGGTGGTCCGGATCACCGTGAAGCCGTTCATGGACATGTCGACGATGCTGGAGGAGCGCCTGGTCCAGTGCTGCGTCCACGTCGGCACCCGCGCGGACCAGGACCAGTGCGCCCCGTTCTGCGCCGTCCAGGCCTGGCCCGCGCTCTCCCGCCAGCGGCTCTCCGCGGTGGCGGCGGCCGACCCGGGCGTACGGCTCCCGCTGGTGGAGCTCACTTGACGGGGCGTACGGCGCCCGCCGGCGGGGATCCTGCGGCGGGACGGACACCCGCCGGGCCGGGGCCGGGCGGCGCGCAGCCGTACGATCCGCTCCGGCTGTGCGTCTACGCGACCGTGGCGCTGCTGGCCTGGCTCGGCGGCGCATGGGTGGTGCTCGGCTTCGCGGTGCTCGGATTCACCGGCTACCTGCGGGCCCGCCGCGCCGGGCTGGCCCGGAGCAGGTGCCTGCTCCGTGACACCCGGCTGGTGCTCGGCTACCTGGCGCTGATCGGTTCGGCGGCGCTCGTCGCGCTGGTGCGGGGATTCACCGGCTGACCTCTCCGTCCGGGCCTTCGGATGCCGGGCCTTCGGATGCCGGGCCTTCGGATGCCGGGCCTTCGGATGCCCGGGCCTTGGGTCTGGACAGCCGTACAGAGATCAATGATCGTGTGCCGCGAGGGCGGGGGAGCCGCCGGCCCCGTCCGCGGCCGTCACCGGCTCCGGCAGCGGGACGGTCACGACCGCCCGTCCGTCCGGTCCGACCAGCGCCACCCGGACCGCGGGCTTGCGGCCGCTCAGGTGGACGGCGAAGACCACGTCCACCGGTTCCCCGTCCGGACCCCGGCCCGGATGGACGAAGAACCGCCAGCAGAGCTCCCGCCAGCTGTCGACCGGCTCCGTGCTCGTCAGCGACCCCTCGTAGGCCCGCCAGGCCGTACTGGAGCGGAGCCGGGCGGCGGCCGTCGCGGCGTCCGCCGGACGCTCCTCGCACGGTGCGCGGTGCCGGAGCCGGGCGGCGGTCTCCTCGATCTCCGGGGAGAACGCGGCGACCAGCAGCAGCCCTCCGGTCACCGCCAGCGCTTCGGTCCAGGAGATCCCGGCCAGCACGGACCACCCCGGCACCGGTCCGGCCCACACGGTCCCGACCGCCATGGCCGTCAGCACCACGGTGCGGGCGAACGAGCGGAAGCCCACCGGGACCGTGCTGACCTCGCCGAAGCAGCCGCACCCCACGTCGGGGCGGCGGCGGCGCAACTCCCACAGGACGTAGGTGGCCACCGCGAAGAACGCGGTCGTCCCCCACCGGAAGACGGGATGCCCGGTGGCCATCAGCCCGCCCAGCAGAATCGCCTCCCCGGCCGCGCAACCGAGCATCACGGGCGCCCGCCAGTGCTCGGGCACCAGCACGGCCGGCCCCAGCCCGCTCATCCCGTCCAGGCCCGTCTCGCCCCGGGCGGTCCGGATCTTGGCCACCGTACCGAGGGCCAGCAGCACGCTCAGCACCGGGAGCTGGGCGGCGGCGATCGTCCTGAGCATCTCTGTCATCTGCGTCGTCACCTACGTCATCCCAAAGTGATCCGGGCGTTGAAACAACCCTTGGTCAGCTCCCCGCCGAGCTCCACGAAGGAGGCCGGGGACAGTTCGACGATCCGGCCGCGCGGGGAGGTGCCGCACTCCAGGCACCGGTCGCAGAACCGGCCGGCGAGGCAGCCGCACGTCACGACCGGTACGACCGAGGTGCGGCCGGCGCACACGTTGCGCACGTCGAGCGCCGACCCCAGGGCGAGGTACGGCAGTCTCGCACAGGACCTCCCCACCTCGTCGCACTCGGCGTCGGAGGACTCCAGCATCGGGTAGGCGGCCCCCCGCTCGCCGAAGTCGAAGCCGTCGGACCAGGTCGCGGTGCCCGAGACGTGCGGCTGCGCGCCGCCGTAGGCGAGGGGCGGTTCGGGTACGGACGTCCACCGGTAGGGCGGCTGCGAGGTCGTGGGCAGCCGGACGTGGGCCACGCCGTCCTCGACGACGCCGACGGCGTCGAACAGGTAGCCGGGTTCGAACTTCGGATGCCGGACCCGGAGCCGCCCCGAGACCGCGTAGGGGACGACGACGGTCCGCGTGCCCCGGTGCGGCCCGCAGTAGAGCTCGACCGTGCGGTCCCCGGCGCCGGGACCGACCTCCTGGATCACGCCGGTGATCCGGGTGGTGTCGGCCCAGATCCGGTCGACGACCCGGCCGGCCTTCAACGCCCTGATGACCACGTTGGCGCCGGAGGGCAGGTCGGCCGGGGCCACGGTGTCTCCGCGCCAGGCGGTCGCCCAGGGGGCGATGACGAGCCGCTCCTCCGCGCCGTCCGAGGTCTCGATGATGATCAGGTGCGGGCTGGCGTCCAGGACCGTGCCGGTGACGGCGTGCAGGAGCTCGCCGTCGCCGGGAACGGGGCCGGAGGCGGTGAGGGGGCGGCCGAGCGCGGCCGAGGCCAGCGCCCGGCGGCGGTCGACGCTCCGCTGGGGCATCGTGGTTCTCCTGTTCTCGGCGGGACGTCCAGCCAGCGTCACATGCTGGGAGATGTCCTGCTGTCGGCTTCCCCTGATAATTCCGTCAGGTATCCGACCAGGTATCAGGATTTCCCTCCCCAGTGGAATGCCTCTCCCCCATGACAGGGCAAAACGGCGTCTAACGGTCTTCCGGCAGCCGGTGGGGCAGTTGGTGCGATCTTTGCGGCCGGAGGGATGAAACCTGGATTCCGGTTCAGCCGGATCAGGCGCTCCGGCTGCGATTCTGGCCACGGGAGACACCTTGACCACAGGGCGGGTGATCGCGGTGACCGGGGGGACCCACGACGAGTTCCGCGAGTACGTCATTGCTCGCGGACCGGCGCTGCTGCGCGCCGCCCGCCGGGTCACCGGGAACCCGAACGACGCCGAGGACCTGCTCCAGGCGGCACTGGCCAAGACCTACCTGGCCTGGGAGCGCATCGAGGACCGCGCGGCCCTGGACGGCTACGTGCGCCGCGCGATGGTCAACATCAACATCTCGTGGTGGCGGCGGCGCAGGCTGGAGGAGTATCCCTCGGGGGAGGTGCCCGAGCCGGTCGTCGCCGGCGTCCAGCGGCAGCTGCCCGAGCGGGTGGAGCAGGCGCTCGACGGACTGCCCGCCCGGATGCGGGCCGCGATCGTGCTGCGCTACTACGAAGACATGACCGAACTGGAGATCGCCAAGGCCCTGGGCGTCAGCGTCGGCACGGTCAAGAGCACGGTCTCGCGCGGCATGGCCAAGCTCCGCTGCGCCCTCGAGGTCCAGGAGCGGCGGCTCGAGCCCCGGTCCTGACCCTCCGTCCCGGGATCCTGCCGGGGGCGTTCGGGGTCATCGGCGTCCCGGGATCCTGCCGGGGGCGTTCGGGGTCATCGGCGTCCCCGGATCCTCCCGGCGGCGTTCCGGGTCATCGGCCGCGGTCCTCAGGGGACCGTCGGGAGGACGGCCGCCCGGGAGGCTGCTCGCAGGACCCGGCCTCTCCGGGGGACCGGTCCTGGGCGCCCGCCGTGGCGCAGGGCCGTACGGCGTCGCGGATGGTCCTGAGGGCGTCGAGGAAGGCCGAGAGCCTGTCGGGGGAGAGCAGCCCGGTGAGCCAGGCCTCGATGTCCGCCAGGTGCTGCGGCAGTACGTCGCCGAGACGGGCCAGGCCCGTCTCCGTGATCACCGCGTACGACGTCCGGCGGTCCGTGGCGCACGCCTCCCGCGCGACCAGGCCCTCGCGTTCCAGCCGGTCCACGACCCTGGTCACACCGCTGGTGGACAGGGTGGTCTGCGCGGCCAGGTCGCTCATCCGCAGACGCTGCCCCGGGGAGCGCGCCAGGCGGATCAGGGTCTCGAAGTCGATCTCGGAGAGCCCCGCCGCCGCGAGGGTGGGGAGCGTCTTGTCCGACAGCCCGGTGGAGACCTCGGAGAGGAGGCCCATCGCGGTCAGCCGGGGGTCGTCTAGGGGAAGCACGTTCACACTGTATCGGACGATAGTTGACGGGAGGAATATTCCTCGTGTAGAAATATGTTGACGCAAATGTCCACGCAGCAAGCACCCCTCGGGAGAACACGATGAGCACTCGCACCTGGGAGAACCTCCAGATCCCCGCCGCCGGCACCTACGCGCTCGACGCCGCCCACACCAGCATCGGCTTCGTCGTCAAGCACATGATGGTGAGCAAGGTCCGCGGCGGCTTCGGCGACTTCGCGGGCACCGTGACGATCGCCGAGAACCCCCTGGAGTCCTCCGCCGAGCTCACGATCAGGACCGAGAGCATCAACACCGGCGTGGCCGACCGCGACGGCCACCTGCGCGGCGACGACTTCCTCGCCGTCGAGAAGTTCCCCGAGCTGACCTTCCGCAGCACGCGCGTCGTCGGCCACTCCGGGGACGAGTTCACCCTGGCGGGCGACCTGACGATCCGCGACGTCACCAAGCCGGTCGAGCTCACCGTCGAGTACGGCGGCGCCGGCACCAACCCGTGGGGCCAGGAGGTCTGGGGATTCTCCATCACCACCGAGATCGACCGCGAGGAGTTCGGCCTCACCTGGAACCAGGCGCTGGAGACCGGTGGCGTGCTCGTCGGCAAGAAGATCAAGATCGAGATCGAGGGCGAGGCCAACCCGGCCGCCTGATCTCCGGGACCCCTGGTCTCCGGGACCCCTGGTCTCCGGGATCGACGCAAGGCTCCTCCCCGGTCGGGCGAGGAGCCTTCGCGTGCTCGACAGGTGAGATTTCTTGTCTCACTCGTAGAGAATCCACAGGTTTACCCTAAGCTCTACCTGCTCCTCCACGGCTCTGTCCACAGGTGTGGACGAAGTTATCCACAGATGGTGGATAACCCTCCCGGGAAGGCATGGCCGACGCGCCAGGCAATCGCTTTGCCGCCTTGCCCGATCGCCGGTACTCTGTGCTGAGCCACACGGCTACCAGGAGGCTTCGCCTAGTCAGGTCTATGGCGCCGCACTGCTAATGCGGTTTGGGTTTACCGCCCATCCGGGGTTCAAATCCCCGAGCCTCCGCAGATCAGAGGCCCTCTTCCCCAGATGGGGAGGAGGGCCTTTTTGATCTCGCCGACGACGTAGCAGCCGCAGGGGAACAGCGGCATCGAGGACGCCATCAAGAAGTTCTCCTAACGGAGATCGCACCAAGCCGCGGTCGCGTCGTCGAGGGCCTTGCCGCGCGGCCAGCGTTCGCCGTGCGGGTCGGAGTGCTCGGCCTCGCGGACCCGGCGGATCAGTTCGGCGGGGCCGTGCTGGTCGAGGAGGTCGAGGGTCTGCCGCCAGGTGGTCAGGGCGAAGCGGTCGACCAGGCGGGAGGCGCCGTCGCTGAGCAGTGCGGCGGCGCGGACCTGGTGGGCGGGGACCGTGCCGGTGAGGGCCTGGTCGGCGGCGAGGGGGTCGGCGGAGGCGACCCAGAAGCCGCCGTCGCGGTTGCGGTGGCCGCGCAGGGTCTCCACGTACGCCCGGTGGGCCGCGAGGTGTTCGGGGCTTCCGGAGGGCAGGGCGTCCATGGTCGTGCGGTGGGCCGCACCGACGAGGGCTTCCCGGTCGTCGCAGATGACCATGGGCTCTGCGGTGTCGGCCGTGTCCAGGACGAGGACGGAGTCGGCCAGGATCAGCCAGTCCAGGGCGTCGGCGCTGTGGCGCAGCATGACGACGGTGGCCGAGGGCGAGCCCGCGTGGGCCAGGTCGCAGGTGAAGTCGTGCATGGACGCGACGGTCTTGATGCCCTCGGCGAGGATCTC
Source organism: Planomonospora antibiotica (assembly GCF_014647955.1). Classification (NCBI taxonomy): domain Bacteria; kingdom Bacillati; phylum Actinomycetota; class Actinomycetes; order Streptosporangiales; family Streptosporangiaceae; genus Planomonospora; species Planomonospora antibiotica. Next base: position 49,147 of record NZ_BMQE01000047.1, read on the forward strand.
GATCAGCGGGCTGGAGGTCTGCGTCATGGCGGTGAGCAGGGTGGAGCCCAGGGCGCGGCTGTACCAGGCGACACCGTGAGTGCAGCCCGACTCCGAACCGGCCGGGGTGCCGGCGCCGTCGAGCAGGACGACCGCGTCCGGGGTGGCGGCGACGAAGTCCTCGTTGGGGCGACCGGGGGCTGCTTCGGTGGCGAAGGTGACGCGCATGGGGGTCAGGGCTCCTCGTGCCGGTAGAGGGGGCTGGCGAGTTCCGCTCTGACGGGTTCCCCGGTCGCCGGGTCGTATTCGACGCCGACCACGCAGGAGAAGCGGTTCTCGCCGACCTGTCCCCACAGGGTGGCGGTCTCGGAGGTGAGCAGGTCGACCACGCCGAGGGTGCCGTGCGGGTGGATGCCGGTGAAGACCAGCAGGTTGCCGTTGCCGTCCGGGCGGGCCAACCGGCCGAGGTAGGCGTAGTCCACCGGGCGGGCCGGTTCGGAGTCCTCGCCGGAGCGGTAGCTCTGCCCGGTGCGGCGGTCCCGCAGGGTCCACGCGCCGTCCTTGACCCATTCGAGCACCGGGTCGGACTCGTACAGCGCGCCCATGACGGGGGAGAGCTTCGGCCCGCAGATGACGATGAGGTTGGGCCGGTTCAGATCGATGTCGCCGCCGAGGGGGACGTGTTCGAGGTTCACCGCCAGGTCGAAGCCGCGGGCGAGGTCTTCCAGCCGCTTGGCCGCGGTGACGTCCTCCATGGCGACGACGGGCCGGGCGTTGCCGGCCTCGCGCTTGAGGGGGGTGGCCAGGGTGATGGTGCCGGTGCCGAGGAACGCGCCTTCGGGGGCCGGGCCGGTGTGCTTGATCTGGTGGATGCGCCCGCGTGACAGGCCGGCCTTCTCGGCGATCTGGGCATACGACATGCCCTGGGCGTGGAGTTCCTGGATGACGCGGCGGCGGAGCCGGGCCAGTTCGGTGACCTCCTGCTGTGCGGCGTTGAGGCGTTCGGTCGCGGCCCGCAGCAGCAGATACGGATCGTCGATCGCAGCGATACGGTCGAGGTCGCTCGATGGCACGGTGGTTCCCTTTCGGTGGTGCTCCACCGAGTCTAGGCCCCTAGACGAAATGCCGTCTATCCCCCTTGACGGTACTGTTTTGAGCGGTTCGCCGGTTTTCAAGTCCACCGCCCGGATCGCAGAGCGCCGTTTCGGGACGCCGCGCGGACTCACCGCTCACCGCGCCAGACCGGACAGCAGCGCCGTCCACATCGCGTGCGCCTCGGCCGATCGCCGCCGGGAGGTCTCCCGGACCTTCCACCCGTTGCCCTCGTAGACGGTGCGGCGGATGAACGCCTGCCCGCCGGCCTCACACAGCTCGTAGAACGGAACCCGGCATTTACAGGTCCAGGCGATCACCCGGACCCGTTCCCCGAGCCGGGGAGGATGCCAGTCCAGGCGCTTGCACTGAGACTGCGGAAGCGGAAGATGAGGGCTCAGGCAGCCGGTCACCGGCATGACGCCGCCTGCACGGCCGCGGCCGGCTCGGTGCTGAGCAGTGCCCACACGGTACGGCCCTGCTCGTCGCCGTCGACTCCCCAGGAGTCGGCGAGCGTCGAGACCAGCAGCAGGCCCCGTCCGCCTTCGTCCTCCTGGCCGTCGAGCACTTCGGGCGTGCGGGGACCGCCCTCGTCGAGCACGGCGAGCCACAGCCGGTCCCGGCCGACGTGGATGGTGACGAGGAACCGGCCGCCGAACCGGCCACTGGCCGAGTGCCGTACCGCGTTGGTGGCCAGCTCGCTGACGATGAGTTCGGCCGCCTCCACGATGGGCCAGCCGTTCAGGAACGCGGTGACGAACCGGCGGGCTTCACGGACTGAGGCCGTGGAGCCGAGGAAGTGACGGGACAAGCGCCAACCTGACATGGGCGTACTCCGTTGTATAGGGGGCTATACATCCACGTCGGAAGCGTATGACCAACAGTAGAAGCCGCCCAAGGTATTCGACGCATAAATGCGTCAGTTCGTTGAGTGGTTCCCCAGCGCTCGGTAGTCCGCCCCGATCTCACTCAGCAAGCTACGGAGGTCATCCCCGTAGAGCGCCGCTCCGGCGAACGCCTCGAAGACCTCCTCATGCGCTTCCAGGTCGCCCGTCTCCGTCAACGTGAGATCACCCGTGAGGCTCTCGACCACGCTCACCGAACCATCGAAGATCGTGAACCCGTGCAGAGGAAAGGCCGGCGCCTCCGTCCTCCACGGCACGACGCCGAGCCGGACATGCGGCAGCGTCGCCACCTGAGCGAGCCGGTCGAGCTGCGCCAGCATCAACGACGGCGACCCCGGCCAGGTCCGCACCGCACCCTCGGTCAGCACGAAGGCGAACTTCCGCCCCGCCTCGAACAACACGGTCTGTGCCTCGACCCGTACGGCCGCCGCCCTGGCCGCGTCATCCTCGTCCACCTCCCGGCCGATCGTCAGGGCCAGTCGGGCATACTCCGCCGTCTGCAACAGTGGCGGCACCATTGCCGAAGAGAACACGGCCATCCAACCGGCTGACCGCACCCGCGCCGCGTTCGCCGCCTCCCGGCCGGCCAACCCACCCTTGAGGCGGGAGACCTCATCACGCAGCCGAACGAGCAGCGCGTCCAGTGCTCCGCGGTCTGCCTCACCCAGCTCAAGAGCTGCCGAAACCCGCTCGACGGTCTCAGGAGTCGGCAGGAGCTGTCCCGTCTCGATCCGGGAGATCGTCGGCTGCGCCACCCCCGCTCGCTGTGCCAGCTCCTTGCCCGTCAGCCCCGCACCCTTGCGCAACCGCCGAAGCAGCTCGCCCAGCTCCCGCAACCGGTCCTGTCGATCGTCCACACCGAGCGTTCTACCACCGGCCATGACGTGCCGACGCGGGCTCTACCCGGATCACTGCCGAATTGTTCTTATAGGTGATCAAGGGCGGCGCGCCGCGCCGCCGTACCCCCGGCCCTCCGCCCGCCCGCCGTCCGGGCGTGCGGCCTGGGGGCCGGTCCCGAACGGCGGCGGGACATCGGGCCGGGCGCTACACGCCTGCCTCGCCGTACTGACCGAACACACCGGCCAGGGTTGCCGCGCCGCCCCAATGCAGCCCTACGATCGCCACGGGGTGGCCGATGGCCGTTATGGTCAGGGGCGATCGAAGATCCGGGGTTCGTCCCTCACCCCGGCTCACTGAGGAACATGGCTGATCACTGCCCACCTTACGCAGCGATCCCCTATCCGCTGTCCACCGTGCAGATAAGCGGCTGCCGTGTTCGCTTACCCGATAACGACCCAGGCGGCTTGATTGCCGTGCCAACGATATCCGTCGAACTAGAAGGATCACTACTCCATAGAAATTATCCGGGACGTTCACTGAGAGTGCCAACATCGGCGGATAGGTCAGGCCAGCCCATGATCTCAAACGTTTTCTCCAGGACTTGGAGGAACGTCTCCAAGCGAGTTGGATCATCGGAGATCCGGTCAGTAGACGTCAGGATGATCCGTGCGAGCCGGTCAATGTCACGTTCGGGGCGGTGCGCATCTGCAATCAAAGGTCTGACATGTTCATCGAACACCTTCCATGAAAGGTCCTGTCCGGGCTGATCGAGATACTGCTTCAGCCACCACAAGCGAGCACTGGTGACATCGGACAAGTGGGTGCGCAGCAGGTCTGTTGAAGCGTCCTCAGCAAGGACGGTAGCTAGCCGCGCCGTTCGTCTCGCCTCGGCAAATGGTTCGTACCGAACCGCATCGCGTTCTGGCAGGGAGACGTGGATTCGGCAACGAAACTCGACGTTCTTGCACACGGGCGTGGACTGCCAGGCCGCAAGCGCTATCGTCACCTGCTGCTCGGCTTCGAAGCTGTCCTCTGGGAGGAGTGCTCCGGTTATTGCACGACCGGCGGCATCAACGCCTGCCAAGGCCGCAGCACGCGCCTGCGCCAGGTTCGGATGCGTCCAGCCTGTGGAGGATTGCCCGTCCTTGAACCTCCCTGTGGAGGCAGGCCGATACCAGACCCGTCCCCGGCCCTCGAAGGAGATGCCAGGGATCCTGGTGGGCAGGGCTACCGTAAATCGCGACGATCGTTGACGCCGCAGAGCTCGGTCAGCCCACAACGGCATCGTCTGATCTCTCCTTTTTGACGCTTTCAGTGGGAGTTCCTGACTGCTGAATGGCGTACTTCAAAATGTCATCAACAAGCTCCCCTCGGCGATCGCCGGAAGAAAGGTCGAAGATGATATTCCGCCTTATATGCGGCCTGATGACAGCACCGAACAGCTCGGTGATGCGGTCTCGGTTGAGCACGCCGTGGGTAGCAGCCTCCTCCCATGCCTGCATCACAGTTATTGCAGGTTTGTAGGTCTCCTCCCGAGCGATTGCCTTCTGGAAGGCTTGGATCAGGGCCTCAGTGGAGATTTCATTACCGGGCTCGCCGTATAGCGCGGCCGTACCCTCTTTGGTGCCCGCGATGCAGAGGAACGCGACAACGCCTGCACGTTCGGTGTCGGCTGTCTGAAGCCACCGCTTGATCGCCCGAAACAACAGCTGTCGGTGCTCGGATGCGCTTATCGAGGTGAACGCATTCACGAGAGCGGGACTGAGAGGGTCCGGAGACCTAAGGGCTGCCCGTCCCAGCCTGGTTATCGCCATGCTGGGCTTCACTCGGCCGAACTCACCACCGCAAACCGCGGCGACAACGTCGACGACATCTTGAGTTGGCTTACGGTCCAGCCAACTGTAGAGCCGACCGCGGATGTAGGCACCGAAGAGCGGGTCGAGCACGGCGTTTGACAACGCCTCAATGAGCAGTTTAGGACGTTTGGTCGACAGCGAATCGAAAAGTTTCTGGACCAGAGTGTGATCGCGGTAGTACACCGCTAGCTCCATCAGTGAATTCACCACTCGGCGAGCGTCAGGGATTTCCAGTTCCACCGCTTGGCCGATCGCCCATGTGGTCAGCTTATCCCGATGCTCAGCGAACTGGTGCCATAGGTGTAACCGAACAGCTGCAGCGAGGCCATGGCACTTCGGGTCGAGTTGAACCTTGTCGCCATCCTCGTGAATATTGGCATTCTGGAGGCGCTGCGATGCAAAGTTGTCAGAGAAGATATCGACGAGTGTCCTGGGTTCCTGGAGTTGCTTGCGAAGGGCTTCCGACATCCCCAGTACTGAGGTTCTGAGCCCGCCGTCACACATAGCGGCCGACCACACGAGCGTTCGAAGTCCGAAGTCCCGAGGGCAGTCAGACTCGAACCAGCTCTTCCACCCTAGGAACTCATCCGCGATCTCGGCGCTGTCAGCTGTCGGGTTCGCGAGGAGGATCCTCGTCAGACGGAGCACTTCGCTCGCACGCGGGGCGGCCGCCCAAATCTCGGCGAAGGACTCATCGTTGAGACGGTCGACGAGGTCACCTGCGCCAGAGGAACGCAGCTCGTTGGCCGCGAGACTCTTGCCGTCAGGTGAATGAAGCCGCACGGTGCGATCACTCAGCGAGCGCAGCCACGCGTCGTTGATACTGGTTTCGGACGCGAGGACGATCAAATAGGCGCTAGATTCCTTGGCCCAGTTGCGGAGCGCCATACCGAATTCGCTCGACGGGGTCTTGTCGTACTCCGACAGGTCAAGCGCATATCCGAAACCTGGAGAAGCTGGCGGAAGCAGGCGAGCATTGGGGCGTTCCCAGCTGGCTTCCAGCTTCATCAGCTGGTCCGTGCGGCAGCGTTGCCTAAGCCTGAAGAGAGCAGCAGTTCCGCGACCTGTTCCAGTACCACCGAGGAATACCATCACTCCGGGTTCGCTGAGCATTCGGTCGCTCTCGTCCCAGTCACTGCCCTGGGGGTGAACGAATTGATCGTCTCGGGTCGGCCGTATTTCTTCTTTCGTAACAGCTACAGCTTCAACGAACTCGTCGCCAAAGATGAACGACTGATGGGCCGCGACGAATCCCGGACCATGGAAGACAGCTTCAAGGCTCGTCACGCTTCCTCCTTGAGGGATTTGTGCGTATTAATGGTCAGACCATGAAAGACTTGGGAGTCTCCGACGAACATCGGTCCCGAACCTTCGCTTCGGGCATTGATCGTGATGGCAGTCGGCCGAGGAGCAGTCGCAGTGAGATCGATAGCGAACCTACTCCGGAACGCGGCTCGGACATCATCGGCGTCGAGGCAGCCAGCGTGGGGGCCGATGGTTCGAGCGAGCTCAGCAAGCCTGCCCAAGAGAACGTCAGCGCTCTGCCCGCTAGCGGTAGCAAGCGTTCTCACGTCGTCGAGCCCTGCACGCCAATCGCGTCCATCTCCGGTCGGATCGACCAGCCAGACATGGAGGCGTGACAGAACGCGATGCGTGAGTGCTTCTGCCTCTGCTCGTTCCGTGGTGCCTACCGCGGCGGCCATCGCGGCGACGATGTGTTCATGACGGGTGCGCAACTGCCGACGTGTAACGTTCTCGCTGAGCAGGAGCTGGAACGAGTACGGCGTGTGATGGCTCCGCGCCATACCCGTCAGTCGTGCAAGTTCCTTGAGTTCTTCCTCGGGCTCTCCTGCGGCGACTCCGAGAACGAGCCGGCCACTGTCGAGGTCATCCGGACGTGCCCGCCAGGTGTCCATCGCCTGACTGAGAACAGAGATGAGCGCCTCGCTGCTCCCCAAAACGGACAGGGTTTTCTTGACCTGGAACTCGATGGTCGTGCTCTGGTCGGCCGAGCTCGCCTGCATGACGATGTCATCGAGCGAACTCCCCGCGATCCTCTGCTGAAGCGCCACACCGTTGACCGGTAGATCGATCCCGACAGGCACGTGTGCCCCACGCAGTAGCCTGCTCAGCGCGAGCGCCGCCACTCGGTATTCGAAGAGTACGCCAGCACCACCCGTCGCCTCCGGGGAGGCCATGCCGTTTGCCATGCTCTATCTCCTCCTCGCCGTCCCACAGCTACGTTACGGGTGGGCGCTGACAAAAACGCGACAACTCCCATATCTCAGGTAAAGCGCATTGGCCGCAGATCTGCAAGACCAATGAGGTCGTCCAGCGAAACGACCACAGGCTAGGTCGGTGTATCAAACTGGGATAAATCGAACATTTAAAACCGTACAATTGTTCGGATGGTCGTTCTGTGTTGATATCCGACCATCTGTGCACGTGAGCACGGTCGGCATTTTCGGTCGCCCTGTGAGTGGAAATCAGGAAGGAAGAATAATCCGTTTCTAATCCCCTGTTTTGAGAGGGCTTTACGTGAGCTGATGTCCCCTTCGTCGCTTGCACCGGACAGTTCGGGCTGG
>NZ_BMQE01000048.1:0-56042 GCF_014647955.1 Planomonospora antibiotica
TCTGCACCACCTTCGGCCGGCTGTCGATCGCCAGCACCTCGGTGCCCCGCCGCACCAGCTCCGCCGCCAGCGAACTGCCGAACCGGCCGAGCCCGATCACCACGACCGGGTCGTTCCTCGTGTCAGGCAACGATCGTCCTCTCCTGGGGTTCACCGCGGGGATGGCGCCACGGGGCGCGGGCACGCCCTGCCCGGACCGGCGGGCGCGGGTGCGCGGCCGGCGGCTCCCGCCGGGGCGGAGGCGGCGGGCCCGTGGACACGCCCACCGTAGCGAACCCCGGAACCGTCCCGTACGGGGTGCGCCCGTACGGGGTGCGTTCCCCGAGAGTGCCGGAGAAGTCGGCCTGCCGGACCGGTACGCCGGTGACGGCGTGGGCGGCGTGGACGGGGTCCGGCGCGGCCCCGGCGGTCCCGGGGTGTCCCGTTCCGAGGCGTCCGCCGAGTCGGCGCTCACCCGATCCGGATGCACCGCGGAACCCCCGGATCCGGACCGGCCGGTACGATCAAGGCATGACGGCCCCTGATCGCGGACAGGCGTGATGCGTTTCCGCATGCTGGGCCCGCTGGAGGTCCGGAACGGAGATCGGGCGGCCGCGCTCGGCGGCGCCAGGCAGAAGTCGGCACTCGCCCTGCTCCTGCTGCACGCCAACCGGACGGTGGCGACGAGCAGGCTGCTGGACGCGCTCTGGCCTGCGGGACAGGCTCCGCCCTCGGCGCGCAAGATCCTGCAGAACGCCGTCTCGGGCCTGCGCGAGGCCCTGGCCGGCGACGGGCGGGCGGCGGCCGGGGCGGTGCTGGTCACCCGTCCTCCCGGATACATGCTCACGGTCGATCCCGAGCAGGTCGATCTCCACGTGTTCGAGCGGCTGGTCGCCCAGGGCCGTGCCCATCTCGCCCGGGGCGGGTACGCGCAGGCCGCCGCGGTCCTCCGGGAGGCGCTCGACCTGTGGCGCGGCCCCGCGCTCGCCGACCTGGTCGAGACCGGCGTCTCCTGGCCGGAGTTGGCGGCGGTGGAGAACACCCGGCTCGACGCGACCGAGGACTACTTCGAGGCGGCGCTGGCCTGCGGCCGGCATCACGAGGTGGTGCGCGAGCTCGAGGCCGCGGTGCGGAGCGAGCCGCTGCGCGAGAGGTCCTGCGGCCACCTCATGCTCGCCCTCTACCGGTGCGGGCGCCAGGCGGACGCTCTGGAGACGTACGAGCGGACACGCACCGCGCTGGTCGAGGATCTGGGCGTCGATCCCGGCCACGACCTGCGGGCGCTGCAGCGGGCGATCCTCAACCACGATCCCGCCCTCCGCCCGGCCGTGGCCGCCGGGCCCCCCGCGCCGGTCGGGGCGGCGGGCACCTCCCGGGACGGCGCGGCCGCCGTGGAGGAGTGCCTGGCCGGGCACTCACTGCCCATCGTGGACCGCGAGTACGAGCTGGCCGTCGTCCAGGGGATGCTGGAGCGGGCCCGGCACCGGCGCCGGCCGCACCTGGTGACGGTGCTGGGCGGGCCCGGCCTCGGCAAGACCCGGTTCCTGATCGAGGTCGAGCGCCGGCTCGTCAGCCGGACGCAGAGCGCCCGCTATCTGGTGAGCCGGTGCCCGACCACCGGCGTCACGATCCAGAGCCTGGGCGGCGCCCCCCGGCTGCCGGCCTCGGAGCTCACCCGCCTCGAGGGAATGCTGGCGGTGGACGGCGCCCAGGACGCCGCCCGCATGGCGGCGGTGTGGAAGGAGTTCCTCGCCGGGCACCCGCTGGACCTTCCGCTGGTCCTGGTCATCGATGATCTGCACCAGGGACCGGACGCCCTGCTGGAGTTCGTGGACGGGCTGGCCGTGGGTTCCGATCCGGTTCCCGTGCTGGTCGTCGCGGCCGCCCGCGCGGACCTGCTGGACCGCAGCCCCTGCTGGAGCGGCGGCGGGTCCGACTCCGCCGTACTCACACTGGACCGGCTCTCCGACACGGCGGTGGACCAGCTGCTCGACTTCCTGTGGCTCACCGGCGCGGTGGAGCCGCACGGCCCGCCCGGCGACCGGCGCGACCACCTGCGCGGGCTGCTGCAGGCGGCCGCGCGGCCGCCGGAACCACGGAGCCGTTGAGCCCGGAGGGAGTGACCGTCCGGCCCGGCCGGTCTCCCCGCGGCCGTCCCGGCGGCGCCGGGTCCTACCGTTCGCGCATCTGCTCGATCAGCCGGGCGTAGCCGTCGGCGGCGTGGCCGTCGGCGATCGCCCGTTCGACCATGGCCCTGGTCCGGGCGGGAGAATCGGCGTCGACGCCCCGGAGCCGGCTCTCGTGGATCAGGTGGCCGAGCGGCGACAGGTGGGTCTCCAGTGTCGCGTCGTGCGCCGCGTACTCGCCCGCGTCGATCTGCTCGGCCATGGGGGGCAGGAACGAGGCCACCCCGCCCAGCCAGCCGGTGGCGAACGGCACGAACGCGGTCGCCGGGATCTTCTCGGTGCCGACCAGCGCCGCGGCGTGCAGGAACCCGTTGAGCGTCGACCACATGATGTCCAGCAGGGCCACGTCGTACAGTGCCGGGATTCCGGTGTCGGGACCCAGGTAGGTGCTGCCCCCGCCCAGCCGTTCCAGCACCGGCCTGCTCTCGTCGAAGAGCTCCTGCTCCCCGCCGTAGAGGATGACGGCCTCGGGCGTGCCGATGCCCTGCGGGGTCATCATGATCGCTCCGTCGAGGTAGCCGATCCCGTGCCCGGCGGCCCAGCCGGCCAGGTCGCGCGCCTCCTGCGACGTCCCGGAGGTCAGGTTGACCACCACCCGGCCGGCCAGCGCCGCGCTCACCGGCTCCAGGACCTCCCGTACCGCGTCGTAGTCGCGGACGCAGACGACGACCACCTGCCCGGCCGCGACCGCGTCGCCGACCGCGGCCGCGCGCACCGCACCCTTCCCGACGAGGTCGTCGCCCCTGCCCGCGGAGCGGTTCCAGACCGTCGTCGGGTGACCGCCGTCGAGGAACGCGCCGGCCAGGGCGGCGCCCATCATGCCCAGACCGAGGACGGTGACCGCTGGACGCTCACTGTTCATGTGCATGCTCCGAATCATTCGAGTGGATCGCGGGAGGGCGGGCGACTGCTCGGCGCTCGCCGGAACCGGGCCGGCGACGCGGCCGGTCCCGGGGCTCAACCCTGCACGGCCGCGTCCACCGGACGCCCATCGCTCCGTTCCGGCGCCCCCCGGCGACCGGTTACCGGTCCGTTACCGGCATGCACAGGCACCGGACCGGCCGCCCGCGCGTCCTCCGGCGACGTGTCCGCGCGCGGGTCCACCGCACCGGGCGGAATCCCACCGGCAGGCCACCGCTCCGGGTGAGCGGATCCCACCGGCAGGCCATCCCTCCCAGGCCGGACTCCACCGGCAGGCCACCGCGCTCAGGCGGGTCCGGCGCCCTGCCGCAGCGCTCAGGCGGGTCCGGCGCCCTGCCGCAACGCGGTGACGGCGGCGAGGGCGGCGCGGGCGGAGGCGGCGTCGTGGACGCGGAAGACCCGGGCGCCCTGCCAGGCGGAGACCGCCAGGGTGGCCATGGTCCCGGCGTGCCGCTCGTCGACCGGGAGCCCGCCCAGGGTCTCGCCGACGAAGTCCTTGTTGGAGACCGCGACGAGCACCGGCCAGCCGGTGGCGACCATCTCGTCCAGGCGGCGGCCCACCTCCAGGGAGTGGTAGGTGTTCTTGCCGAAGTCGTGGGCCGGGTCGATGAGGATCGACTCGCGGGCGACCCCGGCGGCGACCGCCCGCTCGGCCAGGTCCACGGTGTAGCCGATCACGTCGGCCACCACGTCGGCGTAGGCGATGCGGTGCGGGCGCGTGCGCGGGGCGACCCGCCCGGCGTGCGCGCAGACCAGGCCGATGCCGTGCGCGGCGGCGACCTCGGCTAGGGCCGGGTCCACTCCGCCCCAGGTGTCGTTGAGCAGGTCGGCGCCGACCTCGGCCACGACCTCGCCGACCTCCGCGCGCCAGGTGTCGACGCTGACGATCAGATCGGGATGGCGCTCGCGGACCGCCGCGACCAGGTCCGCCACCCGGCGGATCTCCTCGGCCGGGTCCACCTCGTCACCGGGGCCCGCCTTGACCCCGCCGATGTCGACGATGTCGGCGCCTCCGGCGACCGCCCGGTCCACCGCCTCCAGGGCGGCGTCGAACCCGTAGGTCCTGCCTTTGTCGAAGAACGAGTCGGGGGTGCGGTTGACCACCGCCATGATCGCGAACTCGCCGGGCCGGAACTCACGGCCGCGCAGACGCAAGATAGTCATCGGGACCGAGCCTACCGCCCGGGCCGGAGAGGCCGGCGCTCCCACCTGCGCCGCCTCTGTGGGTTCTGCTGACAACCGACGTGCCAGGCGTTCCTAGGCGGCCGACCCACCCTCGGCCACGGTCAGGAACTCCTGCGCGATGGCGGGCAGACGCCGCCTCGCGTGGACGAGCGCGATCACCCGGCGGAGCGAGGGATCGAGCGACCGGACCACGAGTCCGGCCCGGACGGCCTGCTCGGCCGTCCCGCGGTACCAGAGCAGGGAGGCCGCGCCCGCCCGGACCGGCTCCAGCCGGTCGTCGCGCCCATCGGTCTCCAGGGCCGCCACGGGGGCGACGCCGTACTTGGCGAACAGGGAGTCGAACTCCCTGCGCCGGATGCCGCCCGGGGCCGGGAGCACCAGCGGCATGCCGTCGAGCATGCGCACCGGCACCGGGTCGGGGAGGTCGAGGCCGGGCGGGGAGATCAGCACGATCTCCTGCCGCTCCAGCGGGTGGCTGATCAGGTCGGCGGGGACGGGCAGGTCCGTGAGGCCGAGGTCGGCCCGCTGGTCCCTGATGGCGCTGACCACGCCGTCCCGTCCGTCGCAACGGACGATGTGCACGCGCACCTTGGGGTGCTCCGCGCTGTAGGCGCGGAGGATGCGGCCCGCCACCCCCGGCTCGAGGCCGGGTGGGGAGGCGATGCGCAGTTCCGCCTCGGGCGACCGGCCCTGGGCGGAGAGCGCCTCGATCTCGTGGACGGCGTCGAGCGCCTCCCGGGCCAGCTTGACCACCCGGCGCCCCTGCGCCGTGACGATCACGCCGCGCCCGGAGCGGGCGAACAACGTCATCCCGAGCTCGCGTTCCAGATCCCTGATCGCACGGGAAAGCGCAGGTTGTGCGATGTACAGCGACCTGGCCGCATCGGTCATGGTGCGGTGCTCCGCCGTCGCGACCACGTAGCGGAGCTGCTGCAGATTCATGGCTCCGAAGCTAGGACACGGCGACCGGCCCGGTCCTGCACATCGCGGAGATCACCTCAGATGATTTCGGACGGTAGCCGAATACGGTCACATCCGTGACGAATGATAAATCAGTATGCTTACGCCCCAAATTCGACAGGGCATCAGGCCGGCCGGATCGATCGGGCTCCTGGTGCACGGGGAGACACGGGGAGACAGAGTGACAGCCAGCGGGCAGTACCCTCCGCCGCCACCGCCGCCTCGGGGGCGTCCGCATCCCGCCCCGCCCCCGCCCGGCCACCCGCCGCAGGGGCACCCGCACCACGCTCCTCCGCAGGGGCAGCCGTACCAGGCTCCTCCGCAGGGCGCGCCCGCCGGACAGGGCTACCCGCCCCCGCCGAACGCGCCCTACCCGCCCCCGGCACACCCGCAGGGACCCCCGCCCGGCCACGGCCACCCGCAGGGGCCGCCGCCGGGCCAGGGGCGCATGCCGTACGGCCAGCCGCCCCCGCCGCCCGGCCCGCACCACCGGCAACCCGCCCACTCACCGCAGGGGCCCGGACCGGGTCATCCGCCGCCGGGGCGCCCCCCGCAGGGGCACCCGTACCAGGCTCCTCCGCAGGGCCCGCCCGCCGGACAGGGCTACCCGCCCCCGCCGAACGCGCCCTACCCGCCCCCAGCACACCCGCAGGGACCCCCGCCCGGCCACGGCCACCCGCAGGGGCCGCCGCCGGGCCAGGGGCGCATGCCGTACGGCCAGCCGCCCCCGCCGCCCGGCCCGCACCACCGGCAACCCGCCTACCCGCCGCCCGCCTGGCAGCCGCCGCGGCCCCGCAGCGGGGGCGGGGCCGGGGTGGTGGTCGGCGCCGTCTTCGGCCTGCTCGCGCTCACCTTCACCGGACTCGTGCTGGTCGGAGCGCTGATCAAGAGCAGCCGTGACTCGGTCTCGGTCTCGCCGGTCGCGATCCCCACCTTCACTCCGCCCGAGCGGTCCACCGAGCGGCCCGGCGACGGCAGGAGCGGCGAACCGGAGCCCCGCACGTCCCAGCCGTCCGCGGAGCCGTCGGAGACCACGGAGACCTCGGAGCCCCGCCGGACCCTCAACACGAGCCTGAAGAACAACTCGCTCTACGCGAACCGGGGCCTGCCCCGGGTGAACTGCCCGGCGGGGTCCGGGAGCATCTACAGCCACAGCCAGCTCAAGTCACTGATCCTCAAGACCTCCCGGTGCATGGACAAGGTCTGGTCGAAGACCCTGCAGGACAGGGGCATCGCCTGGCACCGCCCGGGGTACGCCATCACGTCGCGGCGGGGCCGCGGCGCCTGCGGCGACTTCCCGCAGACCGGGAGCATCGTGCCGTACTACTGCCCGCGCAACACCACGATCTACGCCTCCACCACGGCGATGGCCAAGGGGTCGGGCAACGCGCTGGGCTACGGCCAGATCACCGACTGGCACGGCGCGATCATCAGCATGATGGCCCACGAGTACGGTCACCACGTCCAGCAGCTGTCGGGACTGTCCAACACGTGGTGGCAGCAGACGCTCGAGTCGGGCAGCCGGAGCGGCAAGCTCGCGCTGAGCCGCCGGTTCGAGCTCCAGGCCACCTGCTTCGGCGGGATGTTCATGCGCGCGGCCGCGGCCAGCTACCCGGTCACCCCGGCCCGGCGCAACACGCTCTACTACTTCTACTCGCGGGTGGGCGACCATCCGGGCTGGCCCCGCGACCACGGCTCCCCGGCGAACAACAACCGCTGGTTCCGCCAGGGATACGAGAAGAACAAGACCTTCCAGTGCAACACCTGGCTCGCCCCGTCCTCCACGACCTCATAGGTTAAACCTCCCTTCACCCAGAATTGCCCAGCTGTCTGTCATGTCCAGATATGGGGGCTAGAATCCAGGGCAATTCTGTGCAATTGGGGGACCTCGGCTGTCATGCCAGGTGGACCGGGCCAAACCATAGGAAGCGGTGTGACGATGCACCTTGGGCAGGACTCGGGGGATCTCACCGGCGAGGGCGGGAAACGCCGCCCCCGCCGACGTGCGAGCCGGGCGGCGGGCCCCGGCGGTGCGCCCGCCGGGCACCCACCCGACGCGGCCGGTACGCCGGGCGCGGCCGCCGCGTCCGGTGCCTCCGGCAGCGCTCCCGGCGCCTCCGGCGCACCCGGGGTGCCGACCGCCGCATCCGGGGTGCCGACCGCGGAGGCGGCGAGAGCCCCACGCCCCCGGGACGCCGCACCGGGGGAGGCCGGGACCCCGCCGCCCGGCACGCAGGCCGGTCCCGCTCCGGCGGGCCCGCCGGAGGGCTCCGCGCCCTCGGGTCCGCCGCCCGGCATGCAGACCGGTCCCGCTCCGAAGGGCTCCGCGCCCTCGGGCTCTCCGTCCGCACCCGCGCCCTCAGGTCCGCCGTCCGCACCCGCGCCGCGGCCCCGGTTCGCCCGGCCGCTGACCACCGGGGCACTCATCGGCTGGACCGCGCTCTCGGTGATCCTGCCCGGTGCGGCGCACCTGCGCGCCGGGCGGCGCCGCGTCGGCTACATCCTCCTCGGCGCCTTCGGCGTGCTGCTGCTCCTGGGACTGGTCGCCGGGATCGCGCTGGGCAACAACACCGGTCTCGCCGCCCGGGACGGCGTCCTCGGCCTGGGCGCGGGCCTGGCCGGCCTCGGCGCGCTCGGCTGGTTTCTGCTGGTGCTCGCCTCCTACATCACGCTCGGCCCCAGCCGCCTCAGCGGCACGGGCCAGATCGTCTCCGGGATCGCCATCGGCACGCTCTGCGTCACCGTCATGGCGCCCTTCGCGCTGGCCGCCAGCACGGTGCTGACCATCAAGCAGACGGCCAACGACATCTTTCCGAGCGGCCCGCAGGACGACCCCGCGGCGCCCACGTTCAAGCCCGAGGACCCCTGGGACGGGCGCGACCGGATCAACTTCCTGCTCATCGGCGGCGACGGCGCGGGCAACCGGGAGGGCATCCGCACCGACAGCATGAACGTGGCCAGCATCCACATCAAGACCGGCAACACCGTCATGTTCAGCCTCCCGCGCAACCTGCAGCACGTGCGCTTCCCGCCCACCAGCCCGCTGGCCAAGCAGTTCCCCAACGGCTTCATGCGCGAGCTGCCCAACGGCGGCCTGCTCAACGAGGTCTGGCAGTACGCCGAGGACCACCCGGAGGTCATGGGGCGCAAGCACCAGGGCCCCCGGGCGCTCATGGACGCCATCGGCTACACGCTCAACCTGAAGATCGACTACTACGCCCTGATCAACATGTACGGCTTCGCCCACCTGGTCGACGCCATCGGTGGGCTGAAGATCAAGGTGGAGCACGACGTCAAGTACGGCGGCTCGTTCGGCACCGCCGGCACGATCAAGGCCGGCTACCAGACGCTCTCCGGCGAGGAGGCCCTCTGGTACGGCCGCTCGCGCGTCGGCAGCGACGACTTCTCCCGGATGGCCCGCCAGCGCTGCGTCATCGGCGCGTTCGCCCAGCAGGCCACCCCCGCCGTCGTCCTGACGAACTTCACCAAGATCGCGGGCGTGGCCAAGCGGATGGCCCAGACGAACATCCCGCGCGACATGCTGGAGCACCTGACCGACCTGGCCCTCAAGGTCAAGGACGCGAGGATCACCAGCCTCCAGTTCGTGCCGCCGGAGTTCTACACCGGCTCCCCCGACTGGCAGAAGATCCGCGCCGCGTCCGCCAAGGCGCTGCGCCAGTCGACCCAGCCCCGCCGGAACTCCCTGGCCGGCCGCGGGACGGCCACGCCCGGCGCGACCGGCACCTCCCCCACCCCGGCGCTCAGCGCGCCCGCCAGACCGACGGCGAGCAAGAGCCCGACGGCCAACAAGAGCGCCCAGTCCCTCGACGAGCTCTGCGGCCTCTAGCCGCCGCGCCGCATACCCGGGCCCGGATCCCGCACGGGGGTCCGGGCCCCGCGCGTCCGGCGTCGGCCGACCGCCGCGTCCGGACCGTCCGGTGTGCTCAGACGGCCCGGTGTGCTCAGGCGACCCGGCGCGCTCAGACCGCCCGGGCGGTCCTCGGCAGCAGCGCGAACGCCCCCAGGTAGAGCAGGCCCGCCACGGCCAGCAGCGCCTGGTAGCCGATGACCAGCGCCAGGTACTCCAGGCAGCCGCCGACCATCGCCCCCAGCAGGTTGGCGCCGAACGCGGTCGTGCCGTCGGCGGAGTCGGCGAAGCGCTTGGCGAACACCACGTTGGCCGCGAAGATCGGCAGGAACGCCACCACCACGGCGACCGCCGCCCGCGCCGGCACCGGCAGGCCCAGCAGCCAGGAGTCCGGCACCAGCCAGGCCAGCACGAGGCCGGCCAGCAGCACGCCGTACATGACGGGCAGCGACGGGGTGCGGAAGCGGCGCGTCACCTCCACCGCGGCCAGCACCGCGACCAGCACCCCGGCGAACACGATCGCGTTGACCACCCAGGTGGTGCCGAACAGCAGCGCGAACCCGGTCACGCTCTTGGTCTCCAGCAGCAGGAACGCCACCCCGAGCAGGAACAGGTCGGCATAGGGGCGCATCCGGCGGTACGGCCCGGCGACCACCCGGACCGCGAGCAGGCTGACGATCAGGATCAGCAGCAGGGTGACGACGTAGATCTGCGGGATCGTCCGGTCCTTCAGGTAGAGGAAGGGCCGGTCGTCCCCCGAGGGCGGCGGAGTGGCGGCGGTCGCGCCCGCCCACTCGGCGCCGCAGGACTGGGCCTGCGCGGTGACCCCCGCGGTGATCACCGCCTGCTGCCCGGCCGTGCTCACGACGTCCACGCACGGCTTGTGCCCGAAGGCGGCCTGCACGGTCGAGGCGAGCCGGTCCACCAGCCAGCTCTCCCGGTAGTAGTTGTACATCGAGAAGGCGCCGCCGGGCTTGAGGTGCTCGCGGGCCGCCTCCATCGCCTCCCGGGTGAACAGGTAGCTCTCCAGCCGGAGCGAGCTCGCCCCGGAGACCAGGGTGAGCGAGTCGGGCAGGGCGAACAGGATCAGGTCGTACTTCTTGTCCGTCTGCTCCAGGAAGGCTCGGCCGTCGGTGATGTGGGTGGTGACGCGCGGGTCGGCGTAGGGCCGGTCCGGGTGGTGGGCCGCGCCCAGCTCGCGGAGCCGGGGATCGATCTCCACCGCGTCCACCCGCCTCGCCCCCTTGGACAGCGCGATCGCCACGTCGGTGCCGCTGCCCGCGCCCACGATCAGCACGTCGTCCAGCCGCCCGCCGGCCGCCCGCTCGTACGGCAGGGCGTACTGCCGCTCCCACTCCAGCCGGTTCACAGCCGGGACGGCCCGCTGGTGCGGGATCCCGTTGACCTGGATGTCCATCACCGGCACGCCCTCCTGCTCGAAGCGGCTGTGGGTCACCTTGTAGTACGGCGACCACAGGGCCCCGGCGGTCAGCGTCTCGGCGGCCAGCGCCCCGACGACCACCAGCGCCGGCACGGCCAGCGCGACCCGCGGCCAGAGCCCGCGCGGCCGGAGCAGCACGGCGTAGGCGAGCGCGGCGATGACGCCCCACACCACCGGGGGCGCGCCGAGGAACGACAGCGCGGTGAACAGGCCGATGCCGGTCAGGCTGCCGACCAGGTCGTAGCGGTAGGCCTCCAGCCGGTCCAGCTCCGGGAAGCAGCGGCCGACCAGCTCGGCCGGGCCCATCAGCACGACCGCCGCGGCGACGAAGACCACCGGCAGGATCAGCCAGGGCGGCGGCCCGCCCGCGCTCAGGCTGGTCCAGTACAGGACGCCCTCGGTGTGCCGGTCCACAGTGACCGGGAACAGCAGGATGACCGCCACCAGGGCGGCCAGCGCGATCGGCGAGTAGTACGGCGGCCGGTCCGTCCGCCCCACCCGCAGGAAGCCCAGCCCGATGCCGAGGAACGAGCCGAGCAGCACGAAGTTGGTGAAGTAGCTCAGGTGGACGATGTTCGACCCGGTCCACCTGATCAGCGCCAGCTCCAGGAAGAGCATGAAGGCGCTGGCCACGACCAGCCTCGGCCGGGTGTCCAGCCAGTGCTCGGAACGGCTGTCGGGACGGTGGGGTGGCGTGCTCTGCGCCGCGGCGGTCATGCCGTCCAAACGTAGTGATCCCGGCCGTCCCGCGGAAGGAGGACCGGGCACGACGATTTGCCGGGATTGGCGTACAGACGCTGGTGGCGGGCGGTTTACGGGACTGGACGCGCCCGCGGGGATGCAGGAACGTGGGGAGGTTCGCTGTCTCCGAACCCTTCGAGCCCTCGGTGGTGTGCCATGCGGGTCCTGATCCAGCTCCGCCCCTCTCCGGACGTCGTCGCGGCCGTGGCCGACCCCCGCCGGACCGCGGCCGCGGCCGACGTCGCCGACGGCCTGCCGGGAGTCCTCCTGGACCCCTCCTTCGCGCCGGTGGCGGTGCCGCGCCCCGTCCCGCCCGCGGGCGGCGACCCGCTCTCGCTGAACCAGCCGCTGCGCTTCTCGCTCGCCGCGGAGGACGCCTCGGTCCTGGTCCGCGGGGAGATCTCCGACGACGAGGCCGCGGTCCGGCTGGCCCTGCTCCCGGCGCTCCGGCCCGACGTCGTCGGCGTCTTCGCCGACCCGGTGATCGAGTCGAACCTCACCTGCGGCGGCGACGCCCCGGTGGGCGACTGGCACGACGTGGCGCGGCTGCTGGCCGTGGAGGATCTCGCGGGCGAAGGGCTGGACGGCTCGGGGGTCGCGCTCGCCGTGCTGGACACCGGGATCAACACCGCGCACGTCACCCGCCACCTCGGCCGGGAGTTCACGCTGGACGCCGCGCGCAGCTGGAACCCGGCCGGGGTGACGGGCAAGGCCGGTGAGTTCGAGGTGGGCCACGGCACGATGTGCGCCTTCGACACGCTCATCGCCGCCCCCCGGGCGACGCTGCTCGACGTCCCCGTGCTGCTCTCCCGGCGGCCGGGCGGCTCGGCCGTCGACGGCCTGCTCTCGGACGCGGTCGCGGCCTTCGCCCACCTGCGCACGGTCCTCGATGCCCAGCCGGAGGAGTCGCGGGCCCTGGTGATCAGCAACAGCTGGGGTTCCTTCTCCCCCCGCTGGGACTTCCCCGTCGGCAGCCCGGGCAACTACTCCGACAACCCGGCCCACCCGTTCAACCTGATCGTGGCCAGTCTGGACGCGGCCGGCGCCGACGTGCTGTTCGCGGCGGGCAACTGCGGGCGCGACTGCCGCGACGGCCGGTGCGCCTTCCCCGACCGCCCGATCGTCGGCGCCAACTCCCACCCCCGCGTCCTGTCGGTCGGCGGCGTCGACACGGGCGGCGAGCGGGTGGGCTACTCCTCGCAGGGCCCCGGCCGTCTGGACGGCCGCAAGCCGGACCTGTGCGCCTACACCCACTTCTCCGGATCGAAGGCGTTCGGCGACGACCAGCCCGACTCCGGCACCTCGGCCGCCTGCCCGGTCGCCGCCGGGCTGGTGGCCGCCGTCCGCACGCGGTGGCCCGCCTCCCGGCTCTCCCCCGCCCAGCTGCGCACCCTGCTCCGCCGCACCGCCGACG
Organism: Planomonospora antibiotica; assembly: GCF_014647955.1. Classification (NCBI taxonomy): domain Bacteria; kingdom Bacillati; phylum Actinomycetota; class Actinomycetes; order Streptosporangiales; family Streptosporangiaceae; genus Planomonospora; species Planomonospora antibiotica. The sequence goes on from NZ_BMQE01000048.1 coordinate 12,696, forward strand.
ACCGCAGCGAGGTGGGCTTCGACCACGACTACGGCTACGGCGTCGTCGACCCGCGGGGGATACTCGCCGCGCTGCGCCGCAGGAGCAGGGCCTGACGCGCTCTCCGGGCCGGACCGGCGCCGCCCCGGGCCGCGGGCGGCGCCTCCGGGCCGCAGACCCGCCCGGGCCCGTGTTTCGGTAGCGTCGGAGACGCCGGCCCGAGAGCGGGCCCCTACGTCGCGGACGATCGGTGGTCTCATGCGGATGGTGACGGTGCGTCTGGCGGCCGGGGCGACGCTGGCGCGGGCCATGGAGGAGCTCGGGCTGCCGGAGGAGGAGGTCGACACCGGCTACGGCCTGGTGGCGATCGATCCGGACCAGGGGCTGTACGGCCTGCGCGTGACGGAGGCCGGCGCCCGCCGGATGGACCCGGAGGCCGGGGGCGGTCCCTACTCCGACCCGCCCGTCGAACCGTACGGCCCGCCGCGGTAGGGCGGTGCGCCGCCGCGCGGCCGGCCCGCCACGGCACGGCGGTGGGCCGCGGCACGGCGGTACGGCCGCGGGCCACGGGCGGCCGGCCCGCCGCGGTGGAGCGGGCCCGATCTCGACGCGGCCGGCCCCCGACCGGCGGGCGGTCGGGGGCCGGGTGCGGTGCGGGGCCGGTCAGCCGTTCGTGACGGAGCTGAGCCTGGCGGCCTGCTCCTTCAGCGCCGCCGCGGCGGCGAGCACGGTCTCGGCGGCCCGGGCGGCGGACTGCCCGGACTCGGCGACCGCGACCATCCCGCGGGACATCTCCGTACTGGTCGCGCTCTGCTCCTCCACCGTGGTGGCGATCAGCGTCTGCTGCTCCGCCACGGTGTTGATGAGCCCGGCGATCCCGGAGATCCCCTCGGCGGCCTGGGTGCTCTCCGCCTGGATGCCCTCGATCATGTCGGTGATCTGCGCGGTGGCCTCGGCCGTGCGGGCGGCCAGGTCCTTGACCTCGGACGCCACGACCGCGAAGCCCTTGCCCATCTCACCCGCGCGTGCGGATTCGATGGTCGCGTTCAGGGCGAGCAGCTTGGTCTGCTCGGCGATCTCGGTGATCAGCTTGGTGATGCTGCCGATCTGCCGGCTCGACTCCTGCAGCTGCTCCATCCGGCGGGTCGCGTCGCGCGCCGAGTCGGCGGCGGTCGTGGTGCTGGACGCCGCGCTGCTGACCCCCTGGGAGATCTCCCGGATGCTCTCGCTCAGCTCGGTGGAGCTGTGCGAGACGGTCTCGGCCCGGCTCGCGCTCTCCCCGGCCGTGCGGACGAGCTCCTCGCCGGCCTCGGTGAGGTGGGAGCTGGCCGTGGAGAGCTCCTGGCTCAGCTGGCTCAGGGCCTCCTCCGTGCGGACCTGCTTGGTGGAGTCGGCCCACGTCAGGATGTACCCGCCGGGGATGCGGTCGTAGGTGGACGACCCGTGAGTCGTCTGGCCCTTGAACTCCATAATGTTGATCTTGGTGAACGGGAAGGACCTGGCCGCGCGGAGGTCCTTCTTCAGGACGTCGGCCAGCATGAGCAGCGCCTCGACCCCGTAGGTCGCCACGGTCTCCTGCATGAGCCGGTCGGCGGCCTGGTTGCGGTAGACGACCTCCCCCGCCTCGTCGACGATCAGCAGTGCGGCGGGCGCCTTGTCCAGTGCCGTCATCAGCGAGTCCCGGGACTGCACCAGCGGGTGGACGTCAGCGGCCGCTCGGCGAGACCGCCAGAATTTCATCATCATCGCTCCTTATGCCCTCACAGCAGCAGATCGGCACGGCGGGCCCGGACCTGAGGATCCGGCGGGGCCCGCGGCCGGGAATTTCCGCGACCGCGCCGCCGCGCACCCCGGGGTCGAGGCCGAGGGGGTGGTGGCGGCGCGGGGCGACGGTGGCGCAGCGTGGCGGTGGCGCAGCGTGGCGGTGGCGCGGGGCGACGGTGGCGCAGCGTGGCGGTGGCGCGGGGTGGACGCCCGGACGCCGTTGCCGCGATCATCGTCCTGCCCCGAGTCCGTACGTCGTCCGCGTCACGAAGCCCGCGTCCCGTGCCGCGGGCCGGAGCCCGCACAGGAGAAGAACGTGTCCCGCAAGAACGTCCTGGCCGTCATCCCCCCGCAGGTCGGAGGTCGTGAGGCGGGATCCGCCCTGGCCGGGCTCCTCGCCGGCCGCGCGCACGTCACCGTCGCGGAGTCCGCCGGGGAGGACCCGGGCGCCCTCGCCGCCGCCCATGTGATCATCACCGCATTGAGCCCGGTCGACGCGGACCACCTGGGGGCGGCCCCGCTGCTGGAGCTCGTCCAGTGCGTCGGCCACGGGCACGACCACGTCGACCTCGCCGCCGCGGAACGGCACGCCGTCACGGTGTGCACCATCGCCTCCAGCGGGGCGGAGGGCAACAGCGTCGCCGAGCACGCCTTCGCCCTCATCCTGGCCTGCGCCAAGCGGATCGTGCCCGCCCACACCGCGCTCGCCGCGGGTGACTGGGCGCTGCCCCGCCTCCGCCCCCACCTGACCGAGCTGGCCGGCAAGACCCTGGGCATCGTCGGCCTGGGCCACATCGGCCGCGACGTGGCCCGCAAGGCCGCCGCCTTCGACATGACCGTCCTCTACAGTTCCCCGCGCCGCGCGCCGCGCGACGTCGAGGAGCGCACCGGCGCACGGTGGACCGAACTGGAGGAGCTCCTGCGGACGTCCGACGTCGTCACCCTGCACGCGCCGCTCAACGACGGCACCCGGCACCTCCTGGACGCCCGCCGCCTGGCCCTGCTCAAGCCCACGGCCGTCGTCGTCAACACCGCGCGCGGGCCGCTGATCGACCAGGACGCGCTCGCCGCCGCCCTGGAGGACGGCCGGCTCGCCGCCGCGGGCATCGACGTGTTCGACCCCGAGCCGCCGCCGCCCGGCTCGCGGCTGCTCGGCGCGCCCAACGTCGTGCTCACCCCGCACGCCGGAGCCGTCACCCGCGAGACGCTCGTCCGCATCGCCCTGGCCGCCGTGGAGAACGTCCGCCGCCACCTCGACGGCGCGGAGCCCCACGACGTCGTGGCAGGGCCCGGCGCGACGATGTGATCCACCGCTCCGGCGAGACCGGGCCGGTCAACCCGGCCGGCCGCGGTCCGGGGTCAGCCGCACCACCGTGTACGGCAGCACCGGGCTGGTGGCTCCGTACTGGAAGTCGACACCAGCAGGTCGCGGCCGTCGAACGCCGCCGTGGAGGGGCCGTGCAGCCTCGGATCGGTGACCCGTGGGTGATGGCGATGACCGCCGACGCCCCGCCCACCGAGGGCCCGGGCAGACCGGCCCGATCTCGTCGAAGCGGTGGACCACCTCGCGCACGGTGTCCTCATCGGCGGCCGACAGACGGGCGGTGACCGGCGCGGTGCCGCCGCCGGTACCAGGCGGCGAACAGGGCGGTGGCCAGCAGGAGCTCGGCGATGTCGCCGCCGTAGTACATGACCTGGGCGGCCTGCCGGACGTCCGCGGCGTCCCCGGCGCCCGGAGGCAGGGCGGGGGCGTGGGCGTAGAGGTGCTTGGCCAGCCAGGCGTGGACCGCCGACGCCAGGACCAGGGCGGTGACCCGGACGGCCGTCCCGGGCCTGCGGGAGGCCGGGTCGGGACCGGCGACGGCCCAGGCGAACAGGTAGCCGGCCGCCAGATAGTGCAGGTGGACCGTGTGGTGGAGCAGGGGGCTGGTCAGGGTCGCCGCGTACAGCGGGGTGAGCATCACCAGCAGCAGACCGCCGGCGTTGAGCACGGCGGCACCGGCCGGGTGGCCGGCCGCGTGCAGGACCGGCGAGCGCAGCAGGCGGGCGACGCGGCGGCGGCAGGGCGCCGGCGCGGTGCGCAGCAGCAGCGTGACCGGCGCCGCCATGACCAGGGCCAGCGGGGCGAACATGCCCAGCAGCAGGTGCTGGACCATGTGAGCGGTGGCGCCCGCCGGGGCCAGGGCGTGCGGGAGCGGGGAGACCGCCACGGCCAGCACGGTGCAGCCGGTCAGCCAGGAGGCGCTGCGCAGCCGGCTCCAGCCCCGGGGCCCGGTCGCCGCCTGCCGGGCGGCGACCAGGTAGACCGCGGCGCAGGCGGCGATCGGCAGCAGCACCGGCAGGGACGCCTGCCACGCGCCGGGGTCCAGGTGAGCGGGGTCCAGGTGGCCGGGGTCCGGATGGGGGCCGTGGTGCGGCGGAGCGGGGTGGACGCCCGTACGGGCGGGGGCCGGGAGGGCCTCCTGCTGAACGGGGGCCGGGAGGACGAGCCTCATCAGGGGCGCCGGTCACCGGGCGGGGTGCGGGTGTCCCCGGCGCGCCGGCGCCGGGCGCGCCGGGCCAGAGCGGTGCCGCAGGCCAGCAGCAGGACCGCGGCCAGGTTCCACACCAGGTCGTAGGGGCCCAGATCGACGCCGTAGCGGATCTGGTGCACGCGCAGGACCTTGTGGTCGACCAGCCCGTCGAAGAGCTGGAAGCCTCCGGCGCCCATCAGGAAGCCGCCCCAGGCCGCCGGGGCGACCAGCAGCGCGCGGCGGCGCAGGTCGGACAGCCAGAAGAACCCGCCGACGACGGCCACCAGCTCGGCGGCGTGCAGCAGGCCGTCCGAGAGCAGCCCCACCTGGGGGGTGGCCCGGTCGTAGAAGTGGTGCCAGGCCAGGAGCTGGTGGAAGACCACCTCGTCGACGGCGGCCATGACGCCGATGCCGATGAGGGCGGCCGACAGCAGCGAGGGGCGCAGGGAGGGCGCGGCCCAGCCCGGAGCCGCCGCCGTGTTCCGTCGTGTCTCTCGTCCCGGCATGCCGGGCTCCCTACCCGGATGGGCGGCGGTCACGCGACGCCCGCCGCCCATCCGGGTAGGGGGCCGGGCACCGGGCATCCGTTATGATCTTGGGCTGTCCTCCGACCTCCGACCCCGGGAGCCCTCGTGCCCGTGCGCGAGCGTGTTCGCGCCGCCCTGGAGACCTCGCGCTTCCAGCAGGCCGTCATCGCGGTCATCGTGGTCAACGCGGCGACCCTGGGCCTGGAGACCTCGGCCGCGGTCGTCGAGCGGTACGGCACGGCGCTGTCGGTCGTCGACCATCTCGCGCTCTACTTCTTCACCGCGGAGCTGGCCGCGAAGATCTACGCGTACGGCCCGCGCTTCTTCCGCGACCCGTGGAACCTGTTCGACGCCTCGATCGTGACCGTCTCGCTGCTGCCCGCCGCGGGCGGGCTCTCGGTGCTGCGGGCGCTGCGGATCCTGCGGGCGCTCCGGCTCATCTCGGTGGTGCCCAGCCTGCGCCGGGTGGTCACCGCCCTGCTCACCGCCGTGCCCGGGATGACCTCGATCGTGCTCCTGCTCGGCCTGGTGCTCTACGTCGCGGCCGTGATGGGCACGAAGCTGTACGGCGCCACCGCGCCGGAGTACTTCGGCGACCTGCCCACCTCGCTGTTCACGCTGTTCCAGATGATGACCGGGGACGCGTGGTCCGACATCACCCGCGAGGTGATGGCCGAGCACCCGGGGGCGTGGGTGTTCTTCGTGCTGTTCATGCTGGTGTGCACCTTCGTGGTGCTCAACCTGTTCATCGCGGTGGTGGTCAGCGCGATGGAGGAGGAGCACGCGGAGGAGTCGGCGCAGGCGACCGCGGAACTGGGCACCGCGGTGATGGCGGAGCTGGCCGCGCTCCGGGCCGAGGTGCGGGAGCTGCGCGACCGCGTCCCGCCCGCCCCGGCCGCCGCACGCCTCCCCGACGGCGCCGCGGGACCGCCCGGCGCCGCGACGCCGGGCGGTCCCGCCGACCCGGCGGCTCCGGCCGGTTCCGCCGGGCCGGTCGCCCCGGCCGCCGGGAGGCGGTCCTCCCGCAAGCGGCCCGCCCGCCGGTGACCGGGCCCGGGACGGGGACGCCGCCGGCCACCGGGAGCGGAGGGGAAGGCCGCGTCCCGCCTCAGCGGGAGTAGAACTCCACGACCATCTGCTCGTCCACCGGCACGGCGATCTGCTCGCGCACCGGCCGGGAGACCACGGTGAAACGCAGGTCGGCGTGGTCGACCGCCAGATAGGGGGCGGTCCGCTCGTCGGCGTAGACGCCCTCGGCCGCGGCGACGAACGGCTGCATGGCCCGGGAGCGCTCCCGCACCGCGATGACCTGGCCCGGCTTGACCAGGTAGCTGGGGATGTCCACCTTGCGGCCGTCCACGGTGATGTGACCGTGCGTGACGTACTGCCGGGCGGCGTAGATGGACGGAGCGAGGCCCGCGCGCAGGACCAGGGAGGCCAGGCGGCTCTCCAGCAGCACCACCAGCTCGGCGCCGGAGCGGCCGGGGCTGCGCAGCGCCATGTCCCAGTAGCGGCGCATCTGCCGCTCGGAGACGTCGTAGTACCAGCGCAGTTTCTGCTTCTCCATCAGCCGCAGGCCGTAGTCGCCGGTCTGCCGGCGGTTGGTCTTGCGGCCGTGCTCACCCGGCGGGTAGGGGCGCTCCTCGAAGTAGCGAACGGCCTTGCGGGTGAGGGGGACGCCGGCGCGCCTCGAGAGTCGCACCTTGGGTCCGGTGTAGCGCACAGTCACTCCATTGTGCTTAGGTATGCCTTACTGAGGTTAGCCTTACCTTAGACGAAACGGTCGCAAGATCTCAAGGAGAGCCGGTCCATGCAGCAGCCCGTCACCGCGCCGCCCGCCCCCGAGCGGGTCCGCACCCTCGCCGCGGCCGCCGTCCCCACCCACGTCTCCCTCGCGGGGACGGCCGAGCCCGCGTGGTCCGCCCGGGGCGGGGTGGACCGCGCCGGGCGGCCGGTGCTGCTCGTCCTGCCGGGGGACCCGCTCCACGGGATGCGGGACGAGCCGGTGGTGACCGTGGACCTGACCGCGAGCCGCTCGCTCGGCGGGGTGGAGCTCTCCCGGGGCCTGCTGAAGGTGCAGGGCTGGGTGCAGGCCGTACCGGAGCGGGAGTTGCGCGAGACCGCGATCGCGATCGCCGACCGCTGCCCCGACGAGGCCCTGTTCGAGGTGCTGGAGCACCGCGGCGGCCCGCGCCTGCTCCGGGTGGACGTCGGCCAGGTCGTCTACCTGACCGGGCCGGAGTCGGGCGTCCTGGACGCGGAGGAATATCTCGACGCCGCCCCCGACCCGCTGACGGCCGAGGCCGAGCGCATGGTCCGCCACGTCAACGACGCCCACCGGGACCGGCTCTCGGCCGCGCTCGGCGCCCTGCTCTGCGAGCCCGCCGGCGACGTGTGGCTCTGGGAGCTGGACAGGTTCGGCGCCACCGTCCGCTCGGGCATCGAGGACCCCGTCCTCATCCGGCTGCCCTGGCCCGCCCCCGCCGGTGACACCGCCGCGCTGGAGCACGCCCTGCACTGCCTGCTCTGCCACCGCTGATTCCCCCGGCGCCCGTACGGCCGGCCTCCTCCGCCGGAGTGGAGCCGGATGTCGCGCTCGCCGTCGTCCGCCGAGAGCCGACCGGACGGCCCGGGCCGACGGCCGGGTCGCGCGGGCCCGGCGGGAGGGCGGCCCTCCCCCGTGCGATGATGGCCCCGCCATGCACGCCATGCCCGCCTCCCTGCCGTTCCGGCTCGCCCGCGCCGCGGTCTTCACCGCGGTGTGCCTCGGGCTGGGCGTGGCGGCGCACCTGTTCGCCGGGGGCCCCGTCTCCGCGCCGGGTGCGGTGGGCGGCACGGCGCTGGCCTTCGCCGCGGCACTGGCGGCGGCGGGGCGTGAGCGCTCGGCGGCCGTGATCCTGCCGCTCCTGGCCGGTCTGCAGGCCGCGCTGCACCTGCTGTTCTCCCTGACCCACGCGGTGCCCCCGGCGGAGGCCGCCGGGCAGCACGCCCACTCGGGGCTCCTGCCCGGTCTGGGCATGCTGGTCATGCACGGCTGGGCGGTCGGGCTGACCGCCCTCTGGCTGGCACGCGGCGAGGCGGCGCTCTGGGCGCTGCTGCGCCGGCTGCCGGTACGGCTCCGCCTCCTCCTGGCCCACGCGGTCCCGGACCTGACGCCCTTCTTCGCGGTGCCCGCGACCGAGCCCGCGCCGCCGCGCCCGGCCCTGCTCCGCCACGCCGTACGGCGCCGCGGCCCTCCTCCGCAGGTCGTCGCAGCCTCCTGACCCCGGGCCGACCCCGGACGGGCCGGAGGCCGCTCCATGCCCCCGGGCCCGCGCGTGCGGGCCCGCCCACGCCGAGGCCGCCGTCCCGCGGCCCGGCGGATCCGACCTGTGCGACACCTTCTCCGGCGAGGCCGCCCGGGGTCCGGTGCGGCGGATCCGTGCCCTCATCTTCGGCACGGTCCCCCCCGGTTCCCGGTGCCGCGGCCCGCCGCACCAGCCAGAAAGGCGTTCAGCGTGCTCTCTCGCCGTACCCTCCCCACCGTCCCCGCAGCGGTCCTGCTCGCCGCCGCGGTGGCGCTCACCGGATGCGCCTCCCGGACCGGCACCTCGGCCGCGCCCGCGAGCCCGCCACCGGCCGCGGCCTCCGCCGCGTCCCCGTCCGCCCCCTCACCCGCGCTGACGATCACCGACCCGTGGGTGAAGACCACCGAGGAGGGCATGACCGCCGCCTTCGGCACCCTCGTCAACAGCGGCGACACCGACGTGACCGTCGTCTCCGCCTCCTCCCCGCTCTCGCCGGAGGTCGAGCTGCACGAGGTCGTCGACTCGGGCGGCAGGATGGTCATGCGTCCCAAGGAGAGCGGCTTCGTCGTCCCCGCCCACGGGTCGCACCCCCTGCAGCCCGGGGGCGACCACATCATGCTGATGGGTGTCGCCGAGAAGGTGGAGCCGGGCGCGCAGATCGCCTTCACCCTCACCCTGAAGGACGGCTCGGCCCTGGAGTTCACCGCCGTCGGCAAGGACTTCGCCGGCGGCGAGGAGGAGTACCGGCCCGGTACGCACACCGGCGGGGACACGGGCCACGGCGGGGACCACGGCAAGGGCGGGGACCACGGCAAGGGCGGGGACCACGGCAAGGGCGGGGACGGGACCGCGCGCACCGCCGGGGGTGACCGGTGACGGCCGCTCCCCGGATCACCCGGCGGGGACTGCTCGCGGGCGGCGCCGCCGCCGCGGCGGGCGCCCTGGCCGCGTGCTCACCGGGGACGGCCGCCGGATCCGCGGCGTCCGGAAGCGCCGGAACGCCCGGAGTCACCGGGACCGCCCCCGCGCGCGGGCAGGGCGTCTCCGCCCCCGTCTCCGCCACGGCCCCCGGCTCCGCCCCCGCTTCCGCCGCGGCCCCCGGCGGCACCGCCGCCGAGCCGTTCCACGGCGTCCACCAGGCCGGGATCGCCACGGCGCCGCAGGCCCACGCCGCCTTCGTCGGGCTGGACCTGCTGCCCGGCACCGGACGTGAGGCCCTCGCCCGGATGATGCGGCTGCTCACCGACGACGCGCGCCGGCTGACCGCGGGCAGGCCCGCGCTCGCCGACACCGAGCCGGAACTGGCCGCGCTCCCCGCCCGGCTGACCGTCACCTTCGGATTCGGTCCCGGGCTGTTCGCCGCGGCCGGGGCCGAGCACCTCCGACCGGAGGCGGTCGCGCCCCTGCCCGCCTTCCCGATCGACAGGCTGGAGCGGCGGTGGAGCGGCGGTGACCTGCTGCTGCAGATCTGCGCCGACGACGCCCTCACCGTGGCCCACGCGCTGCGCATGACGGTCAAGGACGCCCGCGCCTTCGCCCGGGTGCGGTGGGTCCAGCGCGGCTTCCGGCGCGCCCTCCGGGTCCAGGACCCCGGGACGACCCAGCGCAACGTCATGGGCCAGCTCGACGGGACCGTCAATCCTGAGCCGGGGACGGCCGACTTCGACCGGGCCGTGTGGACGGGCGACGGGCCGGAGTGGCTGCGCGGCGGCACCACGCTGGTGCTGCGGCGCATCCGGGCGGAGATGGAGACCTGGGACGCCGTCGACCGGACCGCCAAGGAGTTCACAGTGGGGCGCCGCCTGGACAGCGGTGCCCCGCTCACCGGGGTCCGGGAGCACGACGAACCGGACTTCGCGCGGCTCACCCCGGCCGGCTTCCCCGTCATCGCCGAGCAGGCCCACATCCGGCGGGCCCGCGTCCCCGACCCGGGTCTGCGGATCTTCCGCCGGGTCTACAACTACGACGAGGGGGTCACCGCCGGCGGGCGTGCCGACAGCGGGTTGCTGTTCGCCTCCTACCAGGCCGACGTCGCCCGGCAGTTCCTCCCGATCCAGCGGCGCCTGGCCGAGGCCGACCTGCTCAACGAGTGGACGACCCCGATCGGCTCGGCCGTGTTCGCCGTGCCGCCGGGCTGCGCGGAGGACGGCTGGATCGGCGAGACCCTGCTGGGGAAGCCGTCGGGGTGAGCGCCGGACGCCGGCCGGCGCGGGGTGCGGCCGGCGGGCACGCCCTCTTCACCCGGCGCGATCGCCGGCACCTCCGGATGGTGCGCCCGGCCGGGCCCGGGAAGGAACGTCACAGGTGACCGGGGCCGGAAGGCCGCCGCCGAACTCGTGACGGCTTCGGGCCGGCCGTGAGAACAGGGAATCGAAGGAGTGGGAGTCATGCGTGGTGTGGTGATGCACGCCCCCGGCGACGTGCGGGTGCAGGACCGCGACGATCCGCGGATCGTCGAGCCGACCGACGCGGTCATCCGTGTGGCGGCGGCATGCGTGTGCGGGTCGGACCTGTGGCCCTACCGCGGCGTCGAGAAGGTCGACGACCAGCCGATGGGCCACGAGTACGTCGGCGTGGTCGAACAGGTCGGCCGGGAGGTGAGGAACGTCAAGGTCGGCGACTTCGTCGTCGGGTCGTTCTTCGCCTCCGACAACACCTGCGAGATCTGCCGGGCCGGCTACCAGTCCCGCTGCGTGCGCGCCGAGCCGATGGGCGCCGTCGGCACCCAGGCGCAGCGGGCCCGCGTCCCGCTGGCCGACGGCACCCTGGTCGCCACCCCCGGCATGCCCGAGGCGGACCTGATCCCCTCGCTGCTGGCCGCCTCCGACGTGCTGGGCACCGGCTGGTTCGCCGCGGTCGCCGCCGAGGCCGGTCCCGGCAGGACCGTCGCGGTCGTCGGCGACGGCGCGGTCGGCCTGCTCGGCGTGCTGGCCGCCCGCCGGCTGGGCGCCGAGAGGATCGTCGTCTTCAGCCGGCACGCCGACCGGCAGCAACTCGCCGCCGGATTCGGCGCCACCGACGTCATCGCCGAACGCGGCGATGAAGGCGTGGCCCGGCTCAAGGACCTCACCGGAGGCCTGGGCGCGCACTCGGTCATCGAGGCGGTCGGCACCCAGGAGTCGATGATGCAGGCCATCCGCGCCACCCGGCCCGGCGGGCACGTCGGCTACGTCGGGGTCACCCACGGCGTCGAGCTGCCCGGCATGGAGCTGTTCTTCTCCGGTGTCCACCTGCACGGCGGCCCCGCCCCCGTGCGCCGGTTCCTGCCCGAGCTGATCGACCTGATCTGGAACCGGACGATCGACCCGGGCAGGGTCTTCGACCTGACCCTGCCCCTGGAGGACGCCGCCGAGGGCTACCGGGCCATGGACGAACGCCGGGCCGTCAAGGTGCTGCTGACCCCCTGACCTCCCCGGAGCGCCTCCCGGGACCCGGCCGGGGCGCCGACACTTCAGGTGAGGCGATCGCGACGAATAGTTATGGTGGAAGCCGGATGTGTTTCACCACAGGGGGACGGATGACCACAAAGTGGTCTGTGCTTGGGGAAGGTGGAAGATACGCCGCCCGGCAGGCCGCGGCGCTGTTCGCCCTGGCGGGGGTTCTGGCCATCCTGGGGATCGCGGCGACGCCGGCCGGTCAGCGCGGCCTGCTGGCGGCGATCGCCGGGGCCGACCTGCTCCTGGCCGCGGTGGCCTGGTGGCTCCCCTGGGACCGCCTCGACCCGCGCGCCCCCCTGGCGCTGAGCCTGCCCGCCCTGGCCGTGCTGTCCGTCTCCACCTGGGCGTTCGGCGGGACCGCGGCGGGCACGGCGCCGTTCTACATGATGCTGTTCGCGTGGGTGGGGCTGCACTTCCCCACCGCGGCCGTGCTGGCGCTGACCCCGCCGGCGACACTGGCCTACCTGGCCCCGCTGGTCGTCTCGGGCCGCGATCCGGTGGCGGTCTCCAGCGTCGTGGTGTTCGTTCCCACGCTGGTGGGGGTGGGCGTGCTGATCGCCCGCCAGGTCGACCACCAGCGCCGCGACCGGGAGACCATCCGCCGCATGGAGCGCTGGCGGGCCGCGCTGACCGCCGCCCTGGCCCACGACGTGCGCTCCCCGCTGACCTCCGTCCAGTTCGCGGTGGAGACCCTGAACGAGGACGGTCCCGACCTGCCCGAGGAGCGCCGGGACGCGATCGCCAGGGTCGCCATCCGCCAGGTCGACCGGATCCGGCGGCTGGCCGCCGACCTGCTGGACGCCGACCGGCTCGACAGCCACGGCGACCTCCGGCTGGACCTGCACCCGCTGGACCTGCGCGCCGCCGCCGAGAAGGCGGTCGGCTACCTCAGCGCCCCGGTGCGCGTCGAGGTCCCCGCCGGCCTCACGGTGCGGGCCGACCCGCAGCGGCTGGAGCAGATGCTGGTCAACCTCGCCACCAACGCCGTGCGCTACGGCGCCCCGCCGGTCGTGGTCAGCGCCGCCCCCGCCGGGCGCGGGGACGGCGAGCTGCTCGCCGTGCACGTCCGCGACCACGGCCCGGGCATTCCCGAGGACAGGCGCTCCCTGCTGTTCTCCCGCTTCAGCGGCGCCGGCGCCACCCCCGGTTCGGTCGGCCTCGGCCTGTGGATCACCCGCGAGCTGGCCCGCGCGCACGGCGGCGACGCCTTCTACGCCCCGGCCGACCCCGGCAGCCTCTTCACCGTCACCCTGCCCGCCGCCGGGCGGGCGGCGGCCGAACCGGCCACCGGCCGGATCGCCTGAGCCGGACGGGCGCGGGTCCGCCGGGCCCGGCGGACCCGGCGGACCCCGGTCGCCCGCCTACTGCTGCGCGCTGGAGACGGCCAGCGGCTCACCCGGGGCCTTGGCCCTGGCCTTCTCCATCTCCTCGCCCAGTTCCTGGAGCCTCTTGCGGCCCATCGCCTTGCGCACCTCGGGGAACCACTCGTCCTCCTCCTCCTCGACGTGGTGGCGGACGTTCTCCATGAGGACGGTGACCTTCGCGTCGAACCGCTCGTCCCTCGGGTCCATGTCCTTCAGCTCGGAGAGCATCCAGACCACCACGTGGTGCTCCTCGACGCTCTCCAGGATGTGGTCGGAGGTCTCGGGGACCTCCGCACGGGCGACCGGGTAGAAGACCTCCTCCTCGATGTAGGCGTGGGTGGTGAGCTCTCCGATGATCTGGTCGACGAGCTTCCGCTTCTCGTCGTAGGCCTCGTCACCGGCCTTCTCGAACTGCTTGAACAGCTTCTCGACCGTCTTGTGGTCTTCCTTCAGGAGCACGATGGCGTCCACGTTCCGCCTTTCTGCGATGTGGTCCCGGAGGGTCTTTCCGGGGGGTTCCATGGGGTTTCGGGGGGTTTCGGGGGGCGACGGGGTCACGGGTTGAGCAGCACCTTGATCGCCCCGTCGCGCTTCTTCTGGAAGATCTCGTAGCCGTGCGGCGCCTGGTCCAGCGGGAGCCGGTGGGTGGCCAGGTCCATGACCCCCAGGGGATCGGACTCGTCGACGACCAGGGGCATCAGGTCGTTGGTCCACCTCCGGACGTGGGCCTGGCCCATGCGCATGGTGACGCCCTTGTCGAACATCCTCAGCATCGGCATCGGGTCGGCCATGCCGCCGTAGACGCCGCTGACCGAGATCGTGCCGCCGCGCCGTACGGCGTCGATGCACTGGTGCAGGGCGGCCAGGCGGTCCACCCCCGCGTTGGTCATCAGCGGTGCGGCGAGCGCGTCGGGCAGCAGGCCGGTGATGGTCTGGGTGAACTTCGCGACGGGCGAGCCGTGGGCCTCCATGCCGACGGCGTCGATCACCGAGTCGGTCCCCCGGCCGCCGGTGAGCTCGCGGACCGCCTCGGGGACGTCGCGGACCGCCGAGGAGTCGATGATCTCGATGCCGTGCCTGCGGGCCATCTCGAGCCGTTCGGGCACGCCGTCGATCCCGATCACCCGGTGGCCCAGGTGCTTGGCGATCCGGGCGCTCATCTGGCCGATGGGGCCGAGGCCGAAGACCGCGACGCTGCCGACGTCGGGGATGTCGGCCCACTCCACGGCCTGCCAGGCGGTGGGCAGCACGTCCGACAGGAAGACGAACCGCTCGTCCGGCGGGCCGTCGGGCACCTTGATCGGCCCGAAGTGGGCCTGCGGGACCCGCAGGTACTCCGCCTGGCCGCCGGGGACCTCGCCGTACAGCCGGGTGTAGCCGAACAGCGCGCCGCCCATGCCGTGGTCGCGGACCTGGGTGGTCTCGCACTGGGCGAAGAGTTTCAGCCCGCACATGTGGCAGCGGCCGCAGGAGATGTTGAACGGGACCACGACCCGGTCCCCGGGCTCGATGTGGGAGACCTCCGAGCCGACCTCCTCGACGATGCCCATGGCCTCGTGGCCGAGGACGTCCCCGTCGCTGATGAACGGGCCCATGAGTTCGTACAGGTGCAGGTCGGAGCCGCAGATGGCGGTGGTGGTGACCTTGATGATCGCGTCGGTCGGCTCCTTGATGATCGGGTCGGCGACCTCCTTGACCCGTATGTCGCGCTTGCCGTGCCAGGTGACGGCCTTCATGGTCTGCCTCCTATCCGGATTCGACGGGGACCGCCCCCGGCGGTCCCGCCCGGACGGCCCGTGCGCCGCCCGGGGTGGGCGGTCAGCGCAGCCGCGGCAGGACCTCCTTGGCGTAGAAGTCGAAGAACGTCTCCTGCTCGTCGCCGATCTGGCTGACGTACACCTCGTCGAAGCCCGCGTCGACGTACTCCCGGATCGCCTTGAGGTGGACCTCGGGGTCCGGGCCGCACGGCGAGCCCTTGCTCGCCTCCTCCTCGGTGACCATCTGCGCGAGCTGCTCGAAGTGCCGGGGAAGCGGCAGCAGCTGGGCGGCCTCGCCCTGGATGCCCTGGGTCGGCCAGAGCCGGTGCACGGTCTTGCGCGCCGTGGCCTCGTCGGCGGCGTAGCAGACCTTCAGCCCGCCCTGGACGGGCTTGCCCTGGCCGCCGGAGGCGTGGAACCGCTGCACGAACTCGGCCGACGGGCCGGTGCAGATGTAGCCGTCGGCGATGCGCCCGGCCAGCTCCACCGACTTCTCCCCGAACCCGGACATGTAGATCGGCGGGGGCGAGTCGGGCAGCGTGTAGAGGCGGGCGGTGTCCACGTCGTAATGGGTGCCGCGGTGCGTCACCAGCTTGCCGCTCCACAGCTCGCGCATGATCTCGACCGCCTCCTCGAGCATCTCCAGCCGCTCCTCGGCGGGGGGCCACCGCGAGTCGATGATGTGCTCGTTGAGCGCCTCCCCGGTCCCGACGCCGAGCCGGAACCGGCCGCCGGTCAGCACGGCGCTGGTGGCGGCGGCCTGGGCGATGATCGCCGGATGGATGCGGACCAGGGGGCAGGTGACCGCGGTGGTGATCGGCAGTGAGGTCGCCTCGGCGATCGCGCCGATCACCGACCAGACGAACGGGCTCTGCCCCTGCTCGTCCAGCCAGGGGTGGAAGTGGTCGGAGATCCACAGGCTCTCGAACCCCGCCTGCTCGGCGAGCCTGGCCTGCCGCACCAGCTCCCTGGGGTCGTGCTCCTCGCTTGACAGGAAGTATCCGAACGTCGTCATATACCGCCTCCTCCACGGGATGAGCTGCACGGACCCTCTCCATACCCGTGCTGGGGAGGTCAAACGGAAGAGGGCAGCACGCCTCCTTGTGCCTTTCGCCCCGCAGGGGTGACACTGGGAGGACCAGGCGCATGAGCGGTCCGGAAGCCGCCGGGACCGCGATGGGCATGTCGCTGCTCTGGAGGCGTCCGTATGCCATTGCAGATCAGCGGGGAGCGCCGCCGGGCCTTCACCGTCATCCGGATCGTGGGCGAGGTCGACAAGACCGCGGAGGCCCGCCTCCGCGAGAAGATCGACGAAGCGCTCGCCTCCTCGAGTCCCCGGCTGCTCTTCGACCTGTCGTCCATGAACTTCATCGATTCGTGCGGCCTGCGCCTCCTCGTCCAGGCCTCCAGCAGGGCCCATCGGTGCGGCGGCACCTGCGCCCTGTGCTGCCTCAAGCCCTCGACCCGCCGCCTGATGCGGCTGACCGGCCTCGACGCCGCCTTCGACGTGTACCCCACCCTCGGCGACGCACTCGCCGAGGCCCGGCCGGAGAGCCCGGCCACGGCGCGTCTCCCCTGACGTCCGGGCCGCCGTCCGCGGGGCGGGGCCGGAGCGGTTCCCCGGTTTGGCCATCCTCCTTTGGGCATCTGGGGGGTATGCGGGTAATCGTCATCGGTGCGACCGGGAACGTGGGCACGAGCGTGGTGTCCGCCCTGGCCGCCGACAGCAGCGTCACATCCATCCTCGGGCTGGCCCGCCGCCTGCCCGACTGGCACCCGGAGAAGACCGAGTGGCGGACCGTGGACGTCTCCACCGGTGATCTCGCGCCGCACCTCGCGGGCGCGGACGCGGTCGTCCACCTGGCCTGGCTGTTCCAGCCGACGCGCCGCCCGGTGACCACCTGGCGCAACAACGCGCTGGGCAGCATCCGCGTCTTCGAGGCGGTGGCGCGGGCGAAGGTCCCCGTGCTGGTCCACGCCTCCTCGGTGGGCGCCTACTCCCCCGGCCCGAAGGACCGCCCGGTCACCGAGGACTGGCCCACCCACGGCTGGCCCGGCGCCGCCTACGGACGGGAGAAGGCCTACCTCGAACGGACGCTCGACGCGTTCGAGCGCGAGCACCCGGAGATCCGGGTGGTACGGCTCCGCCCCGGTTTCGTCTTCAAGCGGGAGGCGGCGACCGAGCAGCGGCGGCTGTTCGCCGGGCCGTTCCTCCCCCACCGGCTGGTACGGCCCGGCCTCATTCCCTTCGTCCCGGACCTGCCCGAGCTCAGGTTCCAGGCGCTGCACGCCGAGGACATGGGCGAGGCCTACCGCCTGGCGGTCGTCAAGGAGGTGTCCGGGGCCTTCAACATCGCCGCCGAACCGGTGATCGACTCCACGGTGCTGGCCGAGGTGCTCGGCGCCCGGCGGGTGCCCGTCCCCGGCTGGATGCTGCGCGGCGCCGCCTCCGCCGCCTGGCACCTGCGCCTGGTGCCCGCCTCGCCGGACCTGCTCGACATGCTGTTCACCGTACCGATCATGGATGTCACCCGCGCGCGCACCGAGCTGGGCTGGACCCCCCGGCACTCCTCGGTGGACGCGCTGCGCGCGGTGCTGGAGGGGCTGCGCACCGCGTCGGGCATGGACACACCGCCCCTGTCGCCGAAGACCGGCGGGCCGGCGCGGGCCGGGGAGCTGGCGACCGGGATCGGCACCCGCCCGTAGGACGTGTCAAGGAGCTTGGCATAAGCCATCAAATGCGCGAAGGGTATGCTGGGAGACCGTGACCGAACCGTGCGGCCGGAACCTGACCAGGAGTCCCCCGTTGCCACTTCGGCGCCTTCCCCGCTGGACCATCGCCCTGCCCGTCGCACTCGCCGTCCTGACCGGCTGCGGCTCCGGCGAGCCGGCCGCCACCTCCACCGCGTCCGGCTCCGCCCCGGCGGCCGGCGGGGCGGCGGCGGAGGTGACGGTGTTCGCCGCCGCCTCGCTGACCGGCACCTTCACCAAGCTCGGCGAGGCCTTCGAGGCCGCCCACCCCGGCGTGACGGTGAGGTTCAACTTCGGATCCAGCGCCACCCTGGCCCAGCAGATCACCCAGGGCGCCCCGGCCGACGTGTTCGCCGCGGCCAGCCCGGCCACCATGAAGACCGTCACCGACGCCGGCCTGGCCGCCTCCCCGACGGTGTTCGTGCGCAACAGGCTGCAGATCGCCGTCCCGGCCGGCAACCCCGCAGGCGTCGACGAGCTGAAGGATCTGGCGGACGCGAAGGTCAAGGTGGCGCTGTGCGCCGCCCAGGTGCCCTGCGGCGCCGCGGCGGTCAAGGCGCTGGACGCCGCCGGGCTCAAGGTCACCCCCGTGACGCTGGAGCAGGACGTCAAGGCCGCCCTCACCAAGGTCGGACTCGGTGAGGTCGACGCCGCCCTCGTCTACATCACCGACGTACTGGCCTCCGGCGGCAAGGTGAGAGGTATCGACTTCCCCGAGGCGGGCGAGTCGATCAACGACTACCCGATCGCCGCTCTGACCGAGGCCCCCGCCGGACCGGCCGCCCAGCGGTTCGTCGACCTGGTCCTCTCCCCGCAGGGCAGGGACGTGCTGACCGAGGCCGGTTTCCAGGCCCCCTGACTCCGTGACGCCCCGTTGATCCGGGCGTCGGCCTCCGCGGCTCCCGGAGGGCCGGGTTCCGTCTCGGGGCAGGCCCGGTGCGGACGCGGGAACGGCCGCCCACCGTGCGGTGGGCGGCCGTTCTCCTCGCCGTCTCCGGCGGATCGCCGCCGGGTCTCCCCGTGCGATCAGACCCGCGAGGTGGCGCGGCGGCGGCTGAGCGCGACGCCCAGGCCGATCATGCCGAGACCGAGGAAGAAGTGGAGCCAGTTGTCCGCGGTGTTGAGCGGGACGAAGTTGGCCGAGCTGTCGTGCGGGATCAGCAGGCCGTACAGCCACAGCAGCAGGTAGACGGCGCCGCCGCCGATCAGGAAGTTGCGCGCCCCGGACCAGGTCCGGGAGAGCGCGAGGCCCGCCACACCGAACAGCAGATGGACGATGTTGTGCAGGATCGACACCTCGAAGATGCCCAGGAGCATCGCGTCCGACTGGTGCCCGGCGAACTCGAGCTGGTCGACGTTGCTGGTGATGCCGGGGATGAAGCCCAGCACGCCGACGAGGAGGAACACGATCCCGACGACCCGTGCGGCGAGCTGCAGCTGCGAGCGGTCGGTGCCGTGAGTGTGCGGTGCGTCCATGACGTCTCCCACATGTGTGATCGGGACTGGTGCCCGCTCCTGCTACCCGCCCGCCGGACCTCTAGTCACCGGACGCGGAAACACGGGTAACGATGACGACACGGCGCCGCTCCGGGGCCGGTGGATCACCGGCGTCCCCGCGGCCACCCCCGCACCGCTGCCGGCGGATCACCGGCAGCCCCGGCGGCTGCCCCCGCTCCGGGGTCAGCGGATCACCGGCAGCCCCGCGACGAGCGCGGCGATCAGCCTCTTCAGCGTCGGCAGGAACGACGGGCAGGCCGCGGCGATGTCCGGGTCCTGCGCGTAGAGCTCGACCAGCACGGGTGCCGGGTTGGCCACCGGGTAGAGCGTTCCGGCGAATCCGGCGGCCGCCCCGACCACCTCCAGCCCCTCCGCCGCGGTCAGGGCCGGGTGCGCCCGCGCGACCTGCTCGCCGAGCCCGGCCACGACGCCCAGCACGGTCCGCTTGAAGACGCGGGCCGCCGGGACGGAGACGTTGTGCTCCAGGCTGGTCGAGACGTTGCCGAGCAGGTCGCACAGGAGCGGCCGCTCGGCGAGCGTCTCGGCCAGCGCGTCGACCACGGCCTCCGGCCCGGTGGCGTCCCGCAGCCGGACGGTGACCGCCTCCGCCCAGTCCAGCCAGCATTCGGCGGCCAGCTCGAGGTAGATCTCCTCGCGGGTGCCGAAGTAGCGCACCACGTTGGACTTGGCCAGGCCCACGGCCGCCGCGACCCCGCCCAGGCTGACGTCGCGCACGCCGGACCGGAGGGCGAGCTCGCGGGCGGCGGCGAGGATCGCCTCGCGCCGCTGCTGCTTGTGCTCCGGCCGTCTGGCCCGGACGAACGCCGGCTGTGTCATGTCCCCGCAAGCATACGACGGAGATAAGAGGACACCGTTCTCTTGTTAAGAGCACGTCGTACTGTTAGCGTCGGCCGCAGCGGACGGACCCGCCGCCCCGGCGGGCCCCTCCCCGCCCGTTCCCCGCAGGGACGCGCGGCGGCTCCGCGGACCGGCTCACGAACGGAGAGTGCACGTGGTCGAGGTGCGGTTACGGGTGAACGGCGCCGACGCGTCGCTCGATCTTCCGCCACAGGTCAGCCTGCTCGACGCGCTGCGCGAGCGCCTCGGCCTGACCGGCACGAAGAAGGGCTGCGACCAGGGCGCGTGCGGCGCCTGCACGGTCCTGGCCGACGGTGAGCGGATCAACTCCTGCCTGGCCCTGGCCGTGCAGTACGCCGGCCGGGAGATCACCACGATCGAGGGGATCGCCGGCGACGGTCCCGGGCACCCGCTCCAGGCCGCCTTCGTCCGCAACGACGGCCTGCAGTGCGGCTACTGCACCTCCGGCCAGATCTGCTCGGCGATCGGGATGCTGGCCGAGCACGGCGCCGGGATGCCCAGCGCCGTCACCGGACACCTCTGCGCGGACGGCGCCGAACTCACCGACGACGAGATCAGGGAGCGGATGAGCGGCAACCTGTGCCGGTGCGGCGCCTACAACGGCATCGTCGACGCCATCCGGGAGTTCGCCGCGGCGGAGGCGGAGCGATGAGGCCGTTCTCGTACGTGAGCGCCCCCGACGTCGCGACGGCGCTCCGGACGGTCGCCGACGACCCCGGCGCGAAGTTCCTCGGCGGCGGGACGAACCTCGTCGACCTGATGCGCACCGGGATCGAGCGGCCGGACACGGTCGTCGACATCACCTCCCTGCCCCTGGCCGAGGTCGAGGAGCGGCCGGACGGCGGCGTGCGGATCGGCGCCCTGGTGCGCAACAGCCGCCTGGCCGCGCACCCGCTGATCCGGGCCCGCTACCCGGTGCTGTCCCAGGCGGTCCTCGCCGGGGCCTCGGCGCAGCTGCGGAACATGGCGACGGTCGGCGGGAACCTGCTCCAGCGCACCCGCTGCCCCTACTTCCACGACCGCACGGCCGCCTGCAACAAGCGCGAGCCGGGCAGCGGGTGCGACGCGATCGGCGGGTTCAACCGCAGCCACGCCGTCCTCGGCGTGAGCGGCGCCTGCATCGCCGCCCACCCCTCGGACATGTGCGTCGCGCTGGCCGCGCTCGACGCCGTGGTGGAGGTGGAGAGCGTGCGCGGCGTCCGGCGCGTCCCCCTGGCCTCCTTCCACCGGCCGCCCGGCGAGACCCCGCACGTCGAGACCGGCCTGTCCCCCGACGAGCTCGTCACCGCGGTCGAGCTGCCGCCCTCGCCGCTCGCGGCGAACTCGTGCTACCGCAAGGTCCGCGACCGGGCGTCGTACGCGTTCGCGCTGGTCTCCGTCGCCGCCGCGCTGGAGGTCCGCGGCGGTACGGTGACCGGGGTCGGGCTGGCCCTCGGCGGCGTCGCCACCACGCCGTGGCGGGCCCGGGAGGCCGAACGCGCCCTGCTCGGGGCGCCCGCCACCGAGGAGTCGTTCCGGCGGGCGGCCGAGGCCGAGCTCGCCTCCGCCACCGGCCTGCCGGGGAACGCCTTCAAGATCGATATGGCCCGGCGGGCCGTCACGGCGACGCTGCGGCGGCTGCTCACCGAGGGGAGCCCGGCATGACCTCCGCCCCCACGCGGACCCCGCCCCCGGCCGAGACGACGACCGGCCGCAGCGTCGGCAGGCCGCTGGACCGGGTCGACGGGCAGGTCAAGACGACCGGCGCGGCCCGCTACGCGGCCGACCACCCCCATCCCGGCCTGGCGCACGCCGCGCTGGTGCACGCGGCGGTCACCCGCGGCCGGATCACCGGCATCGATGCGGCCGGGGCCGAGGCCGTCCCCGGCGTGCTGGCCGTGATCACGCACGAGAACGCCCCGGCGATGAAGCCGCCGCCCCCGGTCAGCGTGCTCAACCTGAGCAGCCTCGCCTCCGGGTCGAGCGTCAACTACCTCAACACCGACGAGGTGCACTGGAACGGCCAGCCCGTCGCGGTCGTCGTCGCCGAGACGCCGGAGGCCGCCCGGCACGCCGCCGGCCTGGTCCGGGTCTCCTACCGGGAGCTCCCCGCCACCGTGGACTTCACCGCCGAGGAGGGGAACGCCGCACCGCAGAAGAGCAGCGCGCTGCAGCCCGGCGGCGCCCGCAAGGGCGACGCGGAGGCCGCGCTCGCCGCCGCGCCCGTCTCGGTGGACCTGCGCTTCACCACGCCGCCGTACCACCACAACGCGATCGAACCGCACGCGACGACGGCGGTGTGGGACGGCGACCGGCTGACCGTCCACGAGGGCACCCAGAACATCACCTGGGTCCGCGACCACCTGGCCCTGCGGTTCGGCGTCCCGGCCGGGAACGTGCGGGTGGTCGCGCCGTACGTCGGCGGCGCGTTCGGCGGCAAGACCATGGTCTGGGCCGGCACCGTGCTGACGGTGCTGGCGGCGCGGGTGACCGGCAGGCCGGTGCGGATGGCGCTCACCCGGGAGGGCGTCTACCGCACCGTCGGCGGGCGCACCCCGTCGGCGCAGCGGGTGGCGCTGGGCGCCCGCGCGGACGGCGCGCTGACCGCGCTGATCCACACCAGCGTGACGCAGACCGGCCGGACCGGCGGCCTGCCCGAGCAGGTGACCTCCCAGTCACGGCACCTCTACGCCGCGGAGAACATCCTGCTCCGGCAGAACCTGGTCGAGCTGGACGCGATCCCGAACACGCCCATGCGCGCGCCCGGCGAGTCGATCGGCACCTTCGCGCTGGAGTCGGCCGTCGACGAGCTCGCCTGCGTGCTCGGCCTCGACCCGATCGAGCTGCGGATGCGCAACGAGCCGGAGCGCAACCCGATCGACGGCAAGCGGTTCGCGCACCGGATGCTGCGCGAGGCCTACGCGCTCGGCGCGGAGCGGTTCGGCTGGTCCGGACGGACGCCGGAGCCGGGCTCGATGCGGGACGGCGGGTGGCTCGTCGGCCTGGGCGTCGCCTCGGCGTACCACCCCTCGTGGCAGATGCCCGCCAACGTCACGGTCAGGCTGTCGGCCGGCGGCTCCGTCCTGGTGCGCTGCGGCTTCCACGAGATGGGCATGGGCGGGGCGACCGCGCAGGCGCAGATCGCCGCCGACGCCCTCGGCGTGCCGTTCGAGGCCGTGCGGGTGGAGTACGGCGACTCGGCCCTGCCCAGCGGGCCCGGGGCCGGCGGCTCCGCGCAGACCGCGAGCGTGGCGGCGAGCCTGCTGGCCGCGTGCGAGAAGCTGAAGGGCTCGCTGCTCGCCCTGGCCCGGCGCTCGGACGGCTCCCCGCTGCGCGGCCGGCGGCCGGGCGACCTGGAGGCCCGCGACGGCGGGCTCTGGGCCGGGCCCGCGGGACCCGGTGAGACCTACGCGGCGATCCTGACCCGGGCGGGCCGGGACTCCGCCGAGGCCGCCGTCGGGTCCGACACCCGCGTCGGGAAGGTCACCGGGCGGCTCCGGTTCATGTCGAAGCTCCTGCGCGACCGGCGGCGCTGGGTGAAGGCCGCGTGCGGGGCGCACTTCTGCGAGGTGCGGGTCGACCCGGACACCGGGGAGGTCCGGGTCTCCCGCTGGCTCGGCGTCTTCGACGTGGGCAGGGTGGTCAACGCGAAGATGGTGGCCAGTCAGCTCCGCGGCGGCATCGTGATGGGGATCGGCATGGCCCTGTCGGAGGAGACGCTCGTCGACCCGCGCAACGGGCGGATCATGAATCCCGGCCTGGCCGACTACCACGTCCCGGTCCACGCCGACGTCCCGCCCATCGACGTGCACTGCCTGGACGTGCCCGACCCGACCATGCCCCTGGGCCTGATCGGGGTGGGCGAGGTGGGCATCACCGGCGTCGCCGCCGCGATCGCCAACGCCGTCCGCCACGCGACCGGCAGGCGCGTGCGCGATCTGCCCGTCACCCCGGACAAGTTGCTCTGACGGTGAGGACGCGGGTGAACGCCTCCGGAACCGGGAGGTGACACGGCCCGCCGGACGGGCAGTGCCCTGACATGGCGACCCAGACCTCCCTGCCGATCCCGGTCCCCCGCCCGCCGCGCCGCGCGGGCACCGCGACGACGGGCGGCTCCGGCGCGCCGGCGGGGAACGTCCTCGTCGGCACGGCCTCGTGGACCGACAGGTCGCTGCTCGACTCGGGCTGGTACCCGGACGGGGTGTCCACGCCCGCCGAGCGGCTCGCCTACTACGCGGAGCGGTTCCCGCTGGTGGAGGTGGACGCCACCTACTACCACCCCCCGTCGGTCAAGACAGTGGAGGCCTGGCGGGACCGCACGCCGCCGGGGTTCACCTTCAACGTCAAGGCGTTCTCCCTGCTGACCGGGCACCCCACCCGGGCGCGCTCGCTCTACAAGGACCTCCGCCTGCGGCTCGGCGACCCGGACGGCACCCTCTACCTGCGCGACGTCGGCCCCGAGATCGCCGAGGAGGTGTGGTCGCGCTTCCTGGGCGCGCTCGCGCCGCTGCACGAGGCGGGCAAGCTGGGCGCCGTCCTGCTGCAGTTCCCGCCGTGGTTCCCGGCCGGCGAGGGCAACCGGCGCCGGGTGCTGGAATCCGTACGGCGCTGCGCCCCGATGCGCGCGTGCGTGGAGTTCCGCAACCGCACCTGGATGGAGGAGGACGAGCGCGAGAGGACCCTCGGTTTCCTGGCCGAGCACGGCGTCCCGTACGTCGGCGTCGACATGCCGCAGGGACATCCCT
Organism: Planomonospora antibiotica; assembly: GCF_014647955.1. Classification (NCBI taxonomy): domain Bacteria; kingdom Bacillati; phylum Actinomycetota; class Actinomycetes; order Streptosporangiales; family Streptosporangiaceae; genus Planomonospora; species Planomonospora antibiotica. The sequence goes on from NZ_BMQE01000048.1 coordinate 37,175, forward strand.
CCTCGATCCCGCCGGTCCTGGCCGCCACCGCCGACCTGGCCGTGGTCCGCTTCCACGGCCACTCGGAGAAGTGGACCAGCAAGAAGATCGAGGAACGCTTCGCCTACCTCTACTCCGAGGCCGAGCTGGAGCACTGGGCGGCCCGGCTCCGGGAGTTCTCCGGTCAGGCCGGGACCCTCCACGTCCTGATGAACAACTGCTGCCGCGACAACGCCCAGCGCAACGCCGCCCGCCTCACCGACCTGCTCCGGGCCCGGCAGGACTAGAGGCCGCGCTCGGCCGCGCTCCGCTCCACGCAGAACTCGTTGCCCTCGGGGTCGAGCAACGTGACCCAGCCCGGCCCTTCGGGGGCGCGGTGGTCCTCGTGCAGCTTCGCCCCCAGGGCGAGGAGGCGCTCGACCTCCTCGTCGCGGGTCCGCTCGGTGGGCATCCAGTCGAAGTGGATCCGGTTCTTCACCGTCTTGCCCTCGGGCACCCGGATGAACAGCATTCCGGGTGCGGGCGCCGGGGCCTCGACGAGGGCCTCGGAGTCGCCCGGCTCGTCCTCCTCGGACATCGGCCACCCGATCGCGGCGCTCCAGAACGTCGCGAGCCCGTAGGGATCGGCGCAGTCGATCGTCACATGGCGAAGGATCATGGAACACACCCTAACCGAGCCGCTCCGGCGTGATCCCGGCTCGCGGTGGCGGCGTACGGCGGGCGCCCGATCCCTTCCCCTGGAATCCCGAGACCGAGCCTCCGGGGAAGGTGATTGATATGTCGGAAATGTTCTTCCAGTAAGCCGCCCTCAAGGCGTGGCAGTCCAGGTGAAAGCGGCCCGCCGTACACATGAGTCGTCGCCGCGAACCGCCACCGGAAGGACCACTCCGATGAGCCGCACCTCCCGTTCCCTCCTCGGCCTCACCGCGGCCGCCGTGACGGCCGCCGCCGTGGTCGCGCCCGCCACCGCCGCGCAGGCCGCCACCGCCCGCACCGCCTGCGACGCCTCCCTCGTCGCTCCCCCGGGGAGCCTCATCGGCGGCCTGTGGCGCTCCAACGGCGGCCAGAGCAGCGTCTACGGCTGCCCTGTCACCAAGGAGTACGGCTACGCCGGAAAACGCGGCTCCTACCAGGGCTTCCGCAACGGCAAGATCGTCTGGTCCCCGAACCTCGGCGGCGGCGCCCTCGTCCGCGTCTACGAGTCGGGAAGCAGGATCACCTTCAGGTGGAGCGGCCTGGGCCGCGACTGGGACTTCTTCAACGTCCGCTGGAGCAAGGACGCCCACCTGGGCAACCGGACCCACCAGGTGAAGGTCACCCGGCTGACCCCGTGGAGCGGAGCCCTGTCCCTGCCCAAGAACGTGGCCGTCGACTACGACGACACCGTCAGCCACGGCAGGGCGACGGACAGGTGGACCTTCGTCGTGCAAGGCTGCGACCGCGGCACCTTCGGCTCCGACTGCGGCCCGTGGAGCATCACCAACGCCTACGTCGACTGACGTCACGGAGGCAGGGGCGGGGAGCCGGGTGTGACCTGAAGTGCAGCACCACGACCTTGCTGTTCTCAGGCGTCCCGGCCGGGTGGCCACGTCCGGCTCGGTCCCCGACGCGTAGTGGGATGCCTCAGCTTTCGTCGAGCACCGTCCGGATCACGTGCCGGGCGTTGTGCGCCATCGCCGGGTTCGTCCTCCGGTAGTACGGCAGTGCGATCAGCGCCTGCGAAAGCGTCCGCCCCCGGCCGCGGATCCAGGTCGCGTCGTCCACGGCCAGCGCCTCGCGGAAGACCTCCCGCGCATCGGCCGGCAGCAGATTCCACGCCGGGAACAGATCGCACGCCGGATCACCCACCCCCAGGCACCCGAAGTCGATGACCGAGGTCAGCCTGCCGTCGTCCACCAGCAGGTTGCCCGGCATGAGATCGGCATGCAGCCACACCGGCGGACCGTCCCAGTCCGGGACCCGCAGCGCCTCCTCCCATACGGCGGTGGCGGCGTCGCAGTCGACGCCCTCCTGCGGGATGTCGCGCAGTTCCTCGATCGCTGCCCGGGTCTGCGCGTCGAGTGAGGCGATCGGCCCGCCGCGGTGGGCCTGCGGCGCGCCGGGCAGGGTGATGCTCCTCATCGCCGCCACGAATCCGGCCAGATCCTCGGCCAGCAGGACAGGTTCGCTCAGCGCCCCCACTTCGGGATTTACTCCCGCGAGCCATCGGTACACCGACCACGGCCACGGGTACCCGTCGGCGGGCTGCCCGGCTCCGAGCACCTCGGGGATGGGTACGGGCAGGTGGGGTGCGAGTCGGGGCAGCCATGCTCGTTCCATCGACACGTCGCCGGCCCCGCCCTTCCCCAGCGGAAGCCGCACGACCAGGTCGTCGCCCAGCCGGTATATGGCGTTGACCGTGCCGCCGGACGGAACCCGCTCCACCGCCGACCCCGCCCACTGCGGGAACTGCCCGGCGACCAGTCGCCGTACGAGGTCGCCGTCGATGGGATGCATGCCGGGATGCATCTGCCCTGTGCTCATGGCACGTCATCCGACCGTCGGACACCGACGAGCGTCAAACGCTTCTCCGGCAGGCACCCTTCGCGACATGCCTCAGATCCAGTGGGTGTCGTGCCGGATGAAGAACTCCGTCATCTCCTCCTCGCTCGGCCGGCCCGATACGGCGAACTCCGCCAGTCCCTCGAAATAGCCCTCCCGCGGGGCGCCGGGCGCGAAGTGCAGCAGCATCGAGGCGGGTTCGCCCGACTCGTTGCGGAAGGCGTGCACGCCGCCCTCCGGGACGTGCACGTAGTCTCCCGGGGCCGTGTCGATCCAGCGGGTGCCGTCGAAGATCCGCACCGTCCCGGACAGGATGTAGAACGACTCGGAGATCGACCGGTGGAAGTGCGCGCTCGGCCCCGACGGGTTCGGGCCCATGTCCCACCGGTAGAGGCCGAACTTCCCGCCGGTGGAGGCTCCCGTCGCCAGGTAGTGCACCACGGTGCCGCCGTTGGGATAGGTCAGTTCGGGCTCGTGGCCGGCGGGCCGGAAGGTCGCGTTGACCTCGCCTCCGTCGCCGAGATACCGCGGATCCGGATATGTCATGATCTTTAATTTACCGGTGCGTCCTGCCGCCGGGCCACCGGCTCGGGCCGGCGGAGCTCCTCGACGAACCAGGCGATGGTACGGCGCAGCCCGTCCAGGAGGTCCACCTCCGGCCGCCAGCCCAGCCGGGACCCGGCCAGCGAGGTGTCGGGCCGCCGGACGGCCGGGTCGTCGGCGGGCCGTTCCACGAACTCGATCGGCGAGGACGATCCGGTCAGGTCGCGGATCGTCTCGGCGAGGGCGAGCATGGTCAGCTCCGCCGGGTTGCCGATGTTGACGGGGCCGGAGAAGTCGCTCTCCGCCAGGGCGAGGACGCCCTCGACCGTGTCGGTGACGTAGCAGACGGAGCGGGTCTGGCCGCCGTCACCGGCCACGGTGATCGGCTCGCCCGACAGCGCCTGGCGGATGAAGGTGGGGATGGCGCGGCCGTCGTGCGGGCGCATCCGCGGCCCGTAGGTGTTGAAGATCCGCACGATCGCCGTGTCGGTCCCGTGCGAGTTGCGGTAGGCCGTGGTCAGCGACTCGGCGAAGCGCTTGGCCTCGTCATAGACGCTGCGCGGCCCGACCGGGTTGACGTTGCCCCAGTAGCCCTCCCGCTGCGGGTGCTCCAGCGGGTCGCCGTACACCTCGCTGGTGGAGGCGAGCACGAAGCGGGCGCCCTTGTCCTTGGCCAGGCCGAGGGCGTGCAGGGTGCCGAGGCTGCCCACCTTGAGCGTCTCGATGGGGTGGCGCAGGTAGTCCACCGGCGAGGCCGCCGAGGCGAAGTGGAGCACGAGGTCGACGTCGCCGGGTACGTGCACGAAGCCGGTGAGGTCGCACTCGACGAGCCGGAACTCCGGCCGGCCCATCAGGTGCGCGACGTTGTCCGGCGAGCCGGTCAGGAAGTTGTCCATGCAGATCACCTCCGTCCCCCGCTCGATCAGCCGCTCGCACAGGTAGGAGCCGAGGAATCCGGCTCCGCCGGTCACCACGGCCCGGCGGGCGCCCCGCCGGGCACCGTCGTCGTTTCGCCGGTGGGTCGGAAGACTCATCGGACGTTCACCTCCAGTCGGTCGAGTGCGGCGCCGAGGACCTGCGGGACCTCGATCCGCAGCAGCCCGGGATCGGGCCGCTCTCCATGGGGGTCTCCACGCGACCCGGCCCACAGCGCGGTGTGCGGCCCGCCGGGCGGCGGCCCCCACAGGGCGGGCGGGACAGGTCCGAACAGCACCACGGACGGGGTGGCGAACGCGCTGGCCAGGTGGGCCACGCCGGTGTCGCCGCAGACGACCAGCCGGGCGCGGGCCACCAGGGCGGCCAGTTCCGGCAGGCCGGTGCGCCCGGCCAGGACCCGGTCGGCGGGCAGTCCGGCGAGGGCGGCCACCCGCCGCGCGAGGTCGCGCTCCGCCGCGCCGCCGGTGACCGCCACGTCGTGGCCGGCCTCGCGCAGACCCGCCGCCACCCGGGCGAACCGCTCCGGCGGCCAGCGCCGGGCGGGGTACGCGGCCCCGGGATGGATCAGGACCGGGCCGGTCCGCTCTCCCGCCGGTGCCGGACCGGGCGGGCCCACCGGACCGGGCAGGCCGGGCGGACCAGGCAAGCCGGGCGGACCAGGCAAGCCGGGCGGACCCGGCGGGCCGGGCGGACCCGGCGGGCCGGGCGGACCCGGCGGGCCGGGCGGAGAGGCGGGGTCGGCCAGGAGCAGGTCGGCAGGGTCCGCCGGGAGGCCGTACCAGCCGAGCAGGTCGCACCAGCGCCGCACCTCGTGCACTCCGTCGCGCCACCGCGGGCCCTCCACCCCGGGGATCCCCGGGTGCGCGTGGGCCAGGAGCCGTCCCGGCCCGGTGCGCAGCAGCGCGGCGGTGCTCTGCGGGCCGCGGCCGTGCAGGTTGACCGCGATGTCCGGGGCCTCGACGGGGACGCGTTCGGGGACCGGATCAGGTCCGGGCACGTCGCACAGCTCGTCGACGGCGCCGATCAGCGGCACCAGCCCGGCCAGTGCCACCGGGGCCGCCAGCGTGATCCGGTGGCCGGGGAAGGCCCGCCGCAGCGCCCGCAGCGCGGGCACGGCGGTGAGCAGGTCGCCCAGACCGAGCGCGCGCAGCGCCAGCAGCACGGGCCGGTCGGCGCCTCCTCCCGCCGTCCGGCCGTTCCCGCGCTCCGCCGTCCCGGCCCGGTCCTGCCCGCTCATCCCGGTCCGGTCCTGCCCGCTCATCCCGGTCCGGTCCTGCCCGCTCATCCCGGTCCGTGCGCGGCCGGGGTCCGGCTCAGGGCCACGACGTCTCCGTGGACGGGCAGACGACGAGTTCCCTGACCTCGCAGCCCTCCGGCTGGCTCAGCGCGAACACCACGGCCGCGGCCACGTCCTCCGGCCTGTTGAGCCGCGCGTCGGGCCCCGGCTTGTACTGCGGGTCGCGGTCATCGAAGAAGTGGGTCTGCATGCCGCCGGGGATCAGCAGGGTCACGCCCACCTGCCCGGCGAGCTCGGCCGCGAGCGCCCGGGTGAACCCGACGACGGCGAACTTGGACGCGCAGTAGGCGGTGGCGTCGCTCAGCGCACGCAGGCCGAGCGTGGAGGCGCAGGTCACGATCCGCCCGCGGGAGGCGGTCAGGTACGGCAGCGCGGCGCGGACGACCGAGGCGGTGCCGAGCAGGTTGACCTGGATCACCCGCTCCCAGCGGTCGGCGGGGACGTCGGCCAGGCGGCCGCAGGCGTCGGTGCCCGCGGCGGTGACGACGCCGTCGAGCCCTCCGGCCCGCTCCGCCAGCTCGGTGACGGCCCGCTCCGCCTCCCCGCGGTCGGACAGGTCGGCCACCACGTGCTCCACGTCGTAGGCGGGCACGTTCACGTCGGCGACCAGCGGCCGCCCGCCGGCCTTGGCGACGGCCTCGGCGCAGGCCAGGCCGAGGCCGGACGCGCCGCCGGTGATCAGGATGTTCCCCAGTGTCGCAGGCATTGCCGTTCCTCCAGGTCTCACAGCGCCGCACGGGCGGCGGCGATCAGGTTGGTCGTGGACTGTCCGGGGACCAGGGGGAGGATGACGATCTCACCGCCGGCGCGGTGGACGACCTCGGCCTCGGGCAGGTCGGACTCGGCGTAGTCGCCGCCCTTGACCCACACGTCGGGCCGGAGCCGCTCGATCAGCGCGGCGGGGGTGCTCTCGTCGAAGACCGCCACGGCGTCGACGCACTCCAGCGCGCGCAGCACCTCGGTCCGGTCCTCCTCGCCCACGACGGGGCGCCCGGCCCCCTTGAGGCGGCGGACGGAGTCGTCGGAGTTGACGCAGACGATCAGCGCGTCGCCCAGGGCCCTGGCCCGCCGCAGCAGGCTGACGTGGCCGGCGTGGAGCAGGTCGAAGCAGCCGCCGGTGGCGACCAGCCTGCATCCTGCGGCGCGGACCACCCGGGCGACCTCCAGGGGCGTGCGCGGCCGGTCGCCCAGGCCGGGGAGCCGGCCGCCGGGCTCCGGGTCGGGCAGCCGGACGGCGGCCGCTCCCCCGCCCTCCACGAAGCCGCCGGCCTCGCGGGACGCCGCCGCGACGGCGTCCTCGGCGCGCGCGCCGTCGCGGAGCGCCAGCGCGGCGGCCCCGGCGAACCGGTCGCCCGCGCCGCACGCGTCCGTCCCCGCCGCCACCGGGGGCGAGGGGACCCGGACGACCGCGCCGCCGCGGCGGGCGACGGCCGCGCCCCGGGCGCCCAGGGTGACGGCCACCGCCTCGGCGGCGAACGCGCGGGCCAGGTGGCGGGCCGCCTGCTCGGGCGAGGTGTACGGCTCCGGCGCGCACAGCAACCGGGCCTCGGCCTCGTTCGGTGTGATGAGCGCGCAGCCGGGGGCCGGGACCGGCCCGCGCGGGTGCGGGTCCCAGACCACCGGCGCCGAGGTCAGGGTCGTCGCCTCCCGCAGGGCCTCCGCCGTGCCGAGGCCGTAGTCGGAGACCAGGACCGCGCCCGCGCCGCGGAGCGCCGCGGCGGCCCGGCGGGCGTTCAGGGCCGCCGGGCGGTCCCGGGCGGCGTCGGCGAGCCGGCCGCCGCGCGGACCGGGGTGCGCCCGGCCCTCACCGCCGCCGAACCGGAACGGGTGCGCCTGACCCTCGCCGGCGCCGAACCCGGGCACGTGCGCCCGGCCCTCACCGGTGTCGAGCCGGAGCAGGGTCTGGCCCCGGGCCCGGATCCTGGTCTTGGTGACGGTCCCGCCCCGCAGCGGCAGCCCGACGACCTCCATCAGGCCGGAGAGCGCCTCCCGCAGCCACCGGCCGGGTTCGTCGTCGCCGAGCGCGGTGACCAGGACGACCTCCGCCCCGGCGCGGGCCGCGAGCAGGGCGGCGAGACCGGCCCCTCCCGGGCGGCGGTCGCGGCGGCCCGCGGCCACCACGGGGACCGGAGCGTCGGGGCAGAGCCGTTCGGCCTCGCCCTCGACGTCCACGTCGAGCAGCGTGTCGCCGACGACGACGAGCGGCCCCGGCCTCATGCGGCGGCCTCCTCGAGCGCGTGGCAGAGCATGTGGATCACCGCGAGGTGCACCTCCTGGACGGTCGCGGTGTCCGCGGCCGCCACGGGCAGGGCGTCGTCGCAGAGGTCGGCGAGGGGGTTGGGCGCCGGGCCGGTCAGCGCCCAGGTCGTGAGGCCGCACTCGCGGGCGGCGAGCGCGGCGGCCAGGACGTTCGGGCTGGAACCGCTGGTGGACAGGCACATCAGGACGTCCCCGGGGCGCCCGTGCGCCCGTACCTGGCGGGCGTAGACCTCCTGGGCGCCGAAGTCGTTGGCGATCGCGGAGACGCTGGAGGTGTCGGCGTGCAGCGGGATCGCCGCGTACGGCCGGCGGTCGTCCCGGAAGCGGCCGACCAGCTCCGCGGTCAGGTGCTGGGCCTCGGCGGCGGATCCGCCGTTGCCGCAGGCGAGCAGGCGGCCGCCGCCGGTGAGCACGGCCGCGAGCTTCCGCCCCCAACTGGCGATGGTCTCGGTCTCGTCGTCCACCGCGGCGAGCGCGGCGCTCAGGCGTGACAGGTGTGGGTGCATGGTTCTTCAGCCTCCCGCGGCGGCGGCGATCCGGTTCCGGCCCCGGGTCCGGTGGCCGGTGATCACGTCCAGGTAGGCGGCCTCGGTCCGCTCGGCGATCCGGGGCCAGCCGTACCCGGACCTGGCGCGGCGCTCGCCGGACAGTGCGAGGGCCGCCCGCAGATCAGGGCGTTTCAGCAGGTCGCTGAGGGCCCGGGCGAGGGCCCGGGGGCGGCGGGGCGGGACCAGCACGCCGCAGCCCGCCACCGTGTCCAGGTGCCCGCCGACGGAGGAGGCGACCACCGGGACCCCGCAGGCCATGGCCTCCACGACGGCGATGCCGAACGGCTCGTACCAGGGCACGCTGACCACGACGTCGGCCGAGCGCATCAGGGCGGGGACGTCGGCGCGGCCGACGCTGCCGACCACGCTGACCCGGTCGGAGAGCCCGTGGGCGGCGGCCAGGCGCTCCAGCCGCCGCGCCTCCTCGTCGTCCGGCGCGCCCCCGGCGATCACCAGTTCGGCGCCGGGCAGCGCGCGCAGGGCCTCGACGACGGTGCCGACGCCCTTGCGCGGCACCATGCGCCCGATGCTGAGGATACGCGGCCGCCGCCCGCGCGGTGCGGCCGGGCCGTCCGGGTGGAACAGTTCGAGGTCGACGCCGCACGGCACGATCGTGACCCGCTCGGCGGGCACCCCCATCGCCAGCAGCTCGTTCACCTCGTCGGTGCAGGTGGCGACGGTCAGCTGGGCGTCGCGCCCGATCGCGGTCTCGGCGGCGATCCGCTGCGGTGGGCTGGTGTCCGCCGTGCCCTGCCAGCGCCGCTTCACCGTGCCGAGGGCGTGGAAGGTCTGCACGACCGGCACGCCGAGGGGCCGGGCGGCCTCCAGCGCGGCCAGGCCGCTCATCCAGAAGTGCGCGTGGACCACGTCGGGCCTGCTGCGCCGCCAGCGCCGCCGCAGGTGCGCGGCGAAGGCCGGCATGTACGGCGGCAGCAGGTCCTTGGGCACGGGGGCGGCGGGACCGGCCGGGACGTGCTCCACGGTCACGCCGGGGCAGAGCGCCACCGTGTCGGGGGCGTCGGGGTCGTCGCGCCGGGTGTGGACGACGACCTCGTGCCCCCGCTCGGCCAGCGCCGCCGCCAGCGCCGCCACGTGGACGTTCTGCCCGCCGGCGTCGACTCCGCCGATGGCCGCGAGCGGGTTCGCGTGCTCGGACACCAGAGCGATTCTCATACGGTTGCCTCCCTTGGCGCGGCCACGCGGCCGACGGCCTCGACGACCTCCTCGGCCGGGACGGACGACAGGCAGGGGTGGCCGGGGATCGGGCAGGTCCTGGCCCTGCTGCCGCGGCAGGGGGCGTGCTGGTCGCCGAGGACGACGGACGGCACGCCGTACGGCGCCCAGCGGGCGGCCGGGACGACGGGGGCGAACAGGCTGACGACGGGGGTGCCGACCGCCGCGGCCAGGTGGGCGGGGCCGGTGTTGGCCGCGACCACCGCGCACGCTCCGGCGATCACCCCGGCCAGCTCGGCGAGGTCCGTCCGCCCGCCGAGGTCGAGCACGCTCCCCGGCCCGGCGGGCACCCGATGCCCGGGCGTGGCCCCTCTGGTGAACGCGTCCGCGGCGGGCCGGTCGCCGGATCCGGCCGCGGCGGGCCCGGCGACGCTCGCCGTCAGCACCCGCTCGCCGGGGCCGCCGGTCACCACGACCCTGTGGCCCCCGGCGGCGAGCAGCCGGACCAGCCGGGCCCAGCTCTCGGCCGGCCACGCCCGCGCGGGCGCCGAGACGCCGGGGTGCACGACCACGTATCCGGGCGGCCCGGCCAGGCGGCCGGCGTCGGGCAGCGGCCGCCGTACGGCGAGCCGGCCGTCGTCGCCGGGGGGCAGGTCGAAGCCGGCCTGGCGGGCCAGGCCGAGCATGCGCTCGGCCTCGGGCACGTCTGCGTCCTCGCCGTCCTCGTCGACGACCCGCCGCACGTCGAGCAGCGAGCCCGGGTAGTCGGTGCTGATCGCGGCGATCCTGGGCGTGCCCGCCAGCCGCAGCAGCAGCGCGAGCGGGAGCGGCGACTGGTGGAAGGAGGTGAAGATCAGCGCCTGCTCCGGCGCCAGCCGCCGGATCTCCCTGATCAGCCGGGTGACGTGGGCGCCGGACACCGGCGGCGGCTCGGGGTCGATCCACGGGGTCCGCCACTCCAGCACCCGCGAGACGCCCGGCAGGAGCTCGCCCGCCGCGCGGCCGTGCGGGCCCGCCAGCAGGACGACCTCCCGGGCCCGGGCGGCGACCGCTCGGATCGCGGGCCCGGCCAGCAGGACGTCGCCGGCGTTGTCGGGCCGCGCCACGAGCACGGTCCCCGCCCGCGGGCCCGCCCGGTCCATCCGGTCCACGCCGTCCATCCGGTCCACGCCATCCGCCCGGTCCACCCGGTCCACCCGGTCCACCCGGTCCACCCGGTCCACCCGGTCCGCCCGGTCCACGCCGTCCACCCGGTCCACCCGGTCCGCGGCAGGCCGCTCGGGCGGGCCCGGCTCCGGGCCCGTGAAAGCGTCCGTCATCGGCGTGCCCTCAGCTCGCCGCGGAGGCGGTGCGCGCAGGCCACCGGGGGGATGACCGCGCTGGTGACCGCCATCCGCCGGATCTCCTCGGGGGTGCGCGGGCCCGGGGCGATGCGCGCCCAGGCGAATTCCGCGGTCAGCAGCGCCCACGCCGCCGCCGCGGCGGTCGCCGTCCGCCGCCGCCCGGCCAGCCCCGCCCCGGCCGCCAGCAGGCCGAACCCGGTGACGAGCGCGTGGCGGCGGAGCCGGCCGGGCGCGCCGCCGAGCATCGCCCGCCAGCCGGGGCCGTGGACGCGCCGCATCAGCGCGTCGTCGGCGTTGCCCCGCTGGAAGCGCACGCTGGCCCAGAAGCCGTCGTCGCGGACCGGGTGCCGGGTGACGCGCTCCCCCTTGACCAGCCGGTATCCGGCCGCCTGCACGCGCAGCGCGAGGTCGGCGTCCTCCCGGTAGGCGCGCGGGAAGCGCTCGTCGAAGCCGCCGGTCCGCTCCAGGGCCTCGCGCCGGTAGGCCATGTCCGCGGTGATCCAGTCGGCGTCGGCCAGGCCCGCGGTGTTGCGCTCGGCGTCGGTGGGCCTGCGGCCGGCCGGGAGCGGCACCTCGATGCGCCCCTGGCTGCCGCCCACGTCGGCGGGCAGGTCCTCCAGGTCGGCGCGGACGGCCTTGTCCCAGCCGGGCTCGGGGATCACGTCGTCGTCGAGGAAGACGATCCACGGGGTGGACGCCGCCCGCCACCCGGTGTTCCTGGCGGCGGCCGGTCCCCGGCCGCCGGAGCGCAGGACCGTGACCCGCCCTCCGGCCGCGCGTACGGCGGCCAGCACGTCGGCGTCGGTGCCGAGCGAGGCCGGGCCGACGAAGGGCGGGCCGCCGGGGGCGGCGGCGGGCCCGTCCGCGGGGACGCCGCCGGTCTCCCGGCCGTCGCCCGTGAGCGGGTCCGGGCGGTCGTCGACCACGATGACGTCGGTGCCGGGGTCCAGCGCCGCCAGGGTGGCGGTCAGGGTGGGACGGCCGATCGTCGGCACGACAACGGTGATCATGACGCGAACACCCGCCCCCGGTGGATCAGGTACGGGCCGAGGACGAGCAGGTCGACCGGGGCCGAGCCGAAGCACTCCAGCGCGTCGCGGGGGTCGTCGACCATGGGCCGCCCGGCGGTGTTGAGGCTGGTGTTGACCACGACCGGCAGGCCGGTCCTGACCTCGAACTCCTCCAGCATCCGGGCGAGCAGCGGGTCGTCGGCCCGGTCCACCGTCTGGATCCGGGCGGTGCCGTCGACGTGCACGACGGCCGGGATGCGGTCGCGCCACTCGGGGCGCACGTCGTGGACGAAGAGCATGTAGGGGCTCGGGATCGGTCCCCGCTCGAAGATGGCGGCGGCCCGCTCGGCGAGCACCATCGGCGCGATCGGGCGGAACTGCTCGCGGCCCTTGACGTCGTTGAGCCGCTCGGTGTTGGCGGCCCGGCCCGGGTGGGCCATCAGGGAGCGGCGGCCGAGCGCGCGCGGGCCGTACTCGCTGCGCCCCTGGAACCAGGCGACGATGCGGTCGGCGGCGAGCTCGGCGGCGACCGCCGCGGCCAGGTCGGCGGGGCGCTCGTACGGCACCCGCGCCGCGTCGAGCCACGCGGCCAGCTCCTCGTCGGTCCAGCCGCGGCCGAGGTCGGCGCCGGGCATCGGCGCGGCCGGCTCCCCGGCCGCCTGCGCCAGGTGCAGCGCCCCGCCGAGCGCGGTGCCCGCGTCGCCCGCGGCGGGCTGGACCCAGAGCTCCTCGAAGGGGCCCTCGGCCAGCAGGCGCGTGTTGGCGACGCAGTTGAGCGCCACGCCCCCGGCCATGGTCAGCCGCCGCTCGCCGGTGCGCTCGTGCAGCCAGCGGGCGAGGTCGAGCAGGACCTCCTCCAGCCGCTGCTGCACGCTGGCGGCGAGGTCGGCGTGGTCCTCCGACCACGGCTCGCCCCGGCCGAGGCGCTTGGCGTAGCCGGCCCAGTCGACCGGCTCGACGCGGAACCCGCCGTCGCCGGTGGCGCGGATCAGCTCGCGCAGCTCGCCGAGGAAGCGCGGCTCGCCGTAGGAGGCCATGGCCATGACCTTGTACTCGTCGCTGGAGCGCATGAAGCCCAGGTGCTCGGTGACCTCCTCGTACATGAGGCCGAGCGAGTGCGGGAGTTCCTGGGCGGCCAGGACGGTCAGCTCGCCGTCGGCGTAGCGCCCGGCCAGGTGCGAGACCGCCTCGCCACGCCCGTCGCAGACCAGGACGGCCGAGTCGCGGTACGGCGCGGCCAGCCCGGCCGAGGCGGCGTGCGCGACGTGGTGGGGCACGTAGCGGACCTGCGCCGGGTCGAGGCCGGGCAGCGCGGTGGCCAGGAAGTTCGGGGCCCGGCGGGCGTAGGTCGTGCGCAGGTCCTCCCAGCGCTCGTCGAGTCCCTGCTGACCGGGTCGCACCAGCGCGGGATCGTAGGAGTAGGCGACCCCGTCGAGGTCCTCGGGCTCGAGCCCCGCCCGGGCCAGGCACCAGGCGGCCGCCTGCTCGGGCAGCTCCCAGGCCGAGAAGGGCACCGGGCGCTTGCCGTGCTTGCGCCGGCTGAACCGCTCCTCCTCTGCGGCCGCCACCACCTCGCCGTCGACGACCAGGGCCGCCGCCGGGTCATGAAAGATCGCATTCAATCCAAGGAATTTCATGCATTCGCCTCCCGCAGACACCTAGTCACTACCGAGAGGAGCGCTTCTCAAACACCGCACTCCGGTAGAAGTGCAGCTAGATGGCTTGCAACCAGCAGATTGTCACTCTGAGTAGTTTTTTTCTCGATTAACCTCCGGGCAAACGGGAAGTAGGGGAAAGCAAGGGACAGCGCATTCGGGAGGAATGAAGTGCCGCACGAAGAACGACCAGCCGCCATTCTTTTCGACCGTGACGGCACACTCGTGAAAGACGTTCCGTACAACCGCCGGCCCGAGCTGGTCGAGCCGGTCCCCGGCGCCCGGGAGGTGCTCGACCGGCTCCGCCGCGCCGGAGTCCGGGTCGGCGTGGTCACCAACCAGTCGGGAGTGGCCAGGGGGCTGATCGGCGCGGAGGAGCTGGCGGCGGTCAACGGCCGCGTCGAGGAGCTGCTCGGCCCGTTCGACGTGTGGGCGGTCTGCCCGCACGGTGACGCCGACGGCTGCGGCTGCCGCAAACCCGCCCCCGGGCTGGTCCTGCGCGCGGCGGAGGAGCTCGGCGCGGACCCCCGCGACTGCGTGGTGATCGGGGACATCGGCCGGGACGTCGAGGCGGCCCGCGCCGCCGGGGCGCGCGGCATCCTGGTCCCGACGGAGGTGACCCTGCCCGAGGAGGTCGCCGCCGCCCCGGAGGTCGCCCCGGACCTCTCCGCCGCGGTCGCCCTGGCGCTCGGCTCCGCCGCGCCGGCCCGGGCGGAGAGCGGCCGCGCCGAGGGCCGCGCGGACGCGGCGGCCCCGCCCGGCCGCACGGGCCCGCCCGCCGTGCCCGTCCCCGCCCGGGGAGCGGCGTCATGAGGATCCTGCTCTGGCACGTGCACGGCTCGTGGACCACGTCCTTCGTCCACGGGACCCACGACTACCTGGTCCCCCTCACCCCCGACCGGGGCCCCGACGGACGCGGCCGGGCGCGCACCTTCCCGTGGCCGGAGGCCGTGCGGGAGGTGCCGGCCGACCGGCTGCGCGAGGAGGAGGTCGACCTGGTCGTCCTGCAGCGGCCGCACGAGATCGAGCTGGCCGAGCGGTGGCTGGGCCGGCGTCCGGGCCGGGACGTGCCCGCCGTCTACGTCGAGCACAACACGCCCAAGGGCGAGGTCCCGGCCACCCGGCACCCGCTGGCCGACCGCGACGACGTCCCACTGGTCCACGTGACCCACTTCAACGCGCTGTTCTGGGACAACGGCCGGGCCCCCGTCCGGGTGATCGAGCACGGCGTCCTCGACCCCGGTCCCCTCTACACCGGCGAGCTGCCCCGGGCCGCCGTCGTCGTCAACGAGCCGGTCCGGCGCACCCGCGTGGCGGGCACCGACCTGCTGCCGCGGTTCGCCGAGGAGGCGCCGCTGGACGTGTTCGGCATGAAGGTCACCGGGCTGGCCGGGCACCTGGGGATCCCCCTGGGCGCCTTCGAGGACCTGCCGCAGGCGGCGATGCACGCCGAGCTGGCCCGGCGCCGGGTCTACCTGCACCCCTACCGGTGGACCTCGCTGGGGCTATCGCTGATCGAGGCCATGATGATCGGCATGCCGGTCGTGGCGCTGGCCGCCACGGAGGCGGTGGAGGCGGTCCCGCCGGAGGCGGGTGTGATCTCGACCCGGGTGTCCGTGCTCGCCGCCGCCCTGGAGGCCTTCACCGGAGAGCCGGAGCTGGCCCGGCAGGTCGGCAAGCACGCCCGGGCCGCCGCCCTGGCCCGCTACGGCCTGCCCCGGTTCCTGGCCGACTGGGACCGCCTGCTCGGCGAGGCGGCCGGGGGCTGATCCCGTGATCTCTCCTGGTGACTTTCGTGACCGCCGGGGCAGGGGGCGGTGATGAGGACGAGAGTGATCCTGGGGGCCGCGGTGGCGCTGGCGGCGGGAGCGGCGTCGGCGGGCTGCGCGTCCGCCGAGCGGGAGCCCGCCCGGCACGCGGCGGAGTCGTTCTACGCCGCGGTGACCGCCGGACAGGGCGGTCGGGCGTGCGCGCTGCTGGCCCCCGAGGCCGCCGAGGGCCTGCGCACCGGCGGGCAGGACTGCGGGCAGGCCGTGCTGGAGCTCGACCTGCCCGGCGGGGCGCCGGGCGGAGCCGAGGTCTGGGGGGACGAGGCCCTGGTACGGCTCGCGCGCGACACCGTCTTCCTGCACCGCTTCCCGCAGGGCTGGCTGGTGCGCGCGGCGGGCTGCCGGCCGCGCGGCGCGCTGCCGTACTCGTGCGAGGTGGAGGGGTGACCATGCGGGTGATGTTCGCCGTGACCGTCGTCGTCATCGTGGCGGGCCTGGCGTACGTCTTCGCCATCGGCCTGCTGCACCGGTAGGAGGCAGACCGTGAGACGTTTCGCCAGGGACAACGCCCTCAGCCTGTTCTTCCTGGTCCTGTTCGTGCTGGCGCTGGCCGGGCAGTCCGCGGCCGGGACCGCGGCGTACAACGACCGGCAGCTCGCCGAGGGCGGGGCGCCGGTCTCCTGGGCCGCGTACGTCACCTCCTCGGACTTCGCCGTCGACGTGGCGGAGAACTGGCAGTCGGAGTACCTGCAGTTCCTGCTGTTCATCCTGGCCACCGTCTGGTGGGTGCAGCGCGGCTCGCCGGAGTCGAAGCAGCCCGGCAAGGAGGGTCCGGAGAGCGACGCCGACCAGCAGGTCGGCCCGCACGCCCGGCCCGGCAGCCCGGCCTGGGCCAGGGCGACGGGCCTGCGGCAGACCCTGTACGGCAACTCCCTCGGCCTGGTGATGGGGCTGGTCTTCCTGCTGTCGTGGCTGGCGCAGTCGGTGGCGGGGCTGGCGGGCTGGAACTCCGAACGGCTCTCCCGGCTGCAGGACCCGCTGGACTGGTGGGGGTACGTCACCTCGGCCGACTTCTGGAACCGGACCCTGCAGAACTGGCAGTCGGAGTTCCTGGCGGTGCTCTCGATGGTCGTGCTCTCGGTGTACCTGCGCCAGCGGGGGTCGCCGGAGTCCAAGCCGGTCGGCGCGCCGCACGGTGCGACCGACGTCGAGGGCTGAGCTCGAACATCGGAAACCGGCATTCTATGAAATAACGGATGTAAATGCATTAATCACCCGCAGCTGGGTAGGGAGGGGGGCTCGGGGGGTGGAGCGTTGAAGACCAGGGACCGCGTGAGCGACGTGCGACGGCTGGAGGCCCTGCGGGCCACCGGCCTGCTGGACGTTCCCCGGCTGCCGCTGCTGGACCGGGTGACCCGGATGGCGGTCCGGCTGCTGGACGTGCCCATCGCCCGGGTGTCGCTGATCACCGAGGACCGGCAGGTGGTCGTCAGCGCCGAGGGGTCCAGCGACTCCCTGTCCGAGCGGCAGAGCCCCCTGTCGCAGTCCATGTGCCGGCAGCTGGTCCTCGACGACGCCTCGCTGACCGTGACCGACACCCGCGACGACGAGCGGTGGCGCGACATCGTCGCCGTCTTCCGCGGAGAGCTCGCCGCCTACGCCGGGGTCCCGGTGCACGATCCCGGCGGGCAGGCGCTGGGCGCGCTCTGCGTGATCGACCACCGCCCCCGCCCGTGGAAGCCGGAGGAGCTGCGGACGCTGGAGGAGCTGGCCGCGATGGCGGAGGCGGTGATCTCCGCGCAGGCGGGCTTCCAGGAGACCCGGCGGGAGCTGGAGGAGGAGCGGACGTTCCTGTCCGCACTGCTGGACAGCCTGGACGTCGGGGTGGCGGCCTGCGACGCCGACGGCCGGCTGGTCCGCTTCAACGAGCCGATGCGCGAGTTCGTCCAGGCGCCGGAGCAGCCGGTGGACATGATCGCCTGGCCGCGGGCCTACCACCTGTTCGGCCCCGACGGCAGGACCCTGCTCGCCCCCGAGGAGGCGCCGGTGGTCCGGGCGCTGCTCGGCGGGCGCTTCGACGGCCAGGAGGTGGTGGTCCGCGCCCCGGGCAGGCCCCCGCGCCGGTTCACGGTCAACGGGCGGCCGATCGAGACCGCCGACGGGCGCCGGCTGGGGGCGATGTGCACCGGCCGGGAGGTCACCGACCACCACCGCATCCAGGTGCTCCGCGACGCCCAGCACGCCGTGATCAAGGCGCTCGCCGAAGCCGGCTCCGTCGAGCACGCCTCCTGTGGCGTGATCGGCGCGATCGCCGGCGCGTTCGGCTGGAGCTGCGGCGAGTACTGGCAGGTCGATCCCGGCGGGGAGCGCATCTCCCGCACCGGTTCCTGGGTCGAGCCCGGCCACGACCTCTCGGAGTTCACCGGTCCGGAACTGATGACCGTCCGGCCCGGGGAAGGACTGCCCGGCCGGGTGTGGGCCTCCGGCAGCCGGTCCTGGATCCCCGACCTGCGCGACGAGCCGGGCGGCTTCCTGCGCACCCCGCACGCGCTGCACGCGGGCCTGCGCACCGCCGTCGGGCTGCCGGTGCGCAGCGGCGAACGGGTGCTCGCCGTGCTGACCTTCTTCGCCGACACCGCCGAGGAACCCGACGACGACCTGCTCTACCTGCTCGACGGCGTCTGCGCGCACGTCGGCCGCTTCATGGAGCGCCGCCGCGCCGAGGACCTCGCCCTGGCCCTGACCGCCAGCCAGCGCCGCTTCGACGAGGTCGTCGCCCAGCTCGACGACCTGGTGTGGACCGTCGAGATCGACGACGGGGGCCACGCCCGCCGGACGTACCAGAGCCAGAGCACCGCAGGGATCCTGGGCGGCCACGTCCCCCTCGGCGTCGACGCCGCCGCCTTCACCGAGAACCTCGTCCACCCCGACGACCTGCCGGCCTTCCGCGAGCTCCACGGGACGGTCGCCTCCGGCAGGCCCGCGCAGGCCGAGTACCGGGTCGTCGGCCTGGACGGCGTCACCCGCTGGATCTGGACCCGCGCCTTCCCCCGCCGCGAGGGCGGCCGCCTGCTGGCCGACGGCATCTGCACCGACGTCACCGAGCGCCACCGGATGGCCGAGGAACGCGAACGCCTCCTGGAAAGGGAGCAGGAGCAGGTCCGCCGCCTGCGCGACCTGGACCGGATGAAGGACGAACTCGTCGCCCTGGTCAGCCACGAGATCCGCGCCCCCGTCGCCGTCATCCGCAGCTACGCCGAGATGCTCGCCGACCTGCCCGGCCTGACCGACGAACCCCGCATGTTCGCCGACGTCATCGACCGCAGGAGCACCCACCTGCAGCACCTCGTCGACGACCTGCTCGACCTGGCCCGCCTGGACGCCGGCCACATCGCCGTCGACCCCCGGCCCGTCTCGCTGACCCGGCTGGTGCGCCAGGCCGTCGACGACCACCGCGCCGCCGCCGCGGCCAAGCACCTGACCGTCGACGTGGACCTGGCCCTGCACCTGCCCGCCCGCGCCGACCCGCTGCGCCTGCGCCAGGTCCTCGACAACCTGCTGTCCAACGCGATCAAGTACACCCCCGACGGCGGCACCGTCACCGTCACCGCCGGCTGCGCCCCCGGCCACGGCGCCCCCGACCACGGTGCCGCCGGGGACGGCGCGTCCGACCACGACGCGCCCGACCACGACGGCCGCCGAAGCCGGAAGCACGACGGAGGAAAGTCCCCGCCCGGGGAGGCGGAGACCTGCTGGAGCGGAACGGTCGCGGTCACGGTGGCCGACACCGGCATCGGCGTCCCCGCCGAGGAGTA
>NZ_BMQE01000049.1:0-53668 GCF_014647955.1 Planomonospora antibiotica
GCCACACCCCGTCGCCCTGGGCATCCAGAGCGACTCACTCCAGACAAATCGATCTTAGGGATCCTCATGCCCGCCCGTCACCTGCTGACCGCCGCCGCAGCCGCCCCGCTCCGAATCGCGGGGCTCGCCGCACCGGCGGCAGCGCATGTTCTGACCCAGCCCGCCGGCGCTTACACCTTGACCTCCGGGCGTCTCTGGTCCGCGGTGGCCGCGCTGCTGGGCCTGGCCGGCGTCGTCATCGGCGGGCTGGCGCTGGCCCGTTCCACGGGCCGTACCGGCAGCCGACCGGGGAGGAGGGGAGCCATCGTGGCCCTGACCGCGGGGTTGGCCTGCGTGGTCATCGGCGGGCTGGTCGTGGCCGCCGCCGAGGGCGGTCCCGGCACCGGCTACGGAATAGTCGGGGGCTATGTGGACCTGGTGGTCGGGCCGATCGCCGCGGTTCTCGGTGGACTGGCCCTGGCCGGCTCCCGCCGCACCGCCTGACCCCGGCGCCGGACCGGCCACAACGCAAGCCGGGGCCCGCGG
The DNA here is from genome assembly GCF_014647955.1 of Planomonospora antibiotica. Classification (NCBI taxonomy): domain Bacteria; kingdom Bacillati; phylum Actinomycetota; class Actinomycetes; order Streptosporangiales; family Streptosporangiaceae; genus Planomonospora; species Planomonospora antibiotica. Next base: position 526 of record NZ_BMQE01000049.1, read on the forward strand.
CCTTTCGGCTGCGGACCCCGGCTCGGATGCGCTTCGGGTCAGGCGGGAACGATGTTCTCGGCCTGCGGGCCCTTCTGGCCCTGGGTGACGTCGAACGACACCTTCTGGCCCTCCTGGAGCTCGCGGTAACCCTGGGCGGCGATGTTCGAGTAGTGAGCGAAGACGTCGGCGCCGCCGCCGTCCTGCTCGATGAAGCCGAAGCCCTTTTCCGCGTTGAACCACTTCACGGTGCCAGTAGCCATGTCTATCTCCTTCGATAGGGGCAGAGCCGGAACCCGCACTGCACGGATCCCGCGTCGCCGAGATGAGCCCATCCGGAGATGACCGGCAAACAAAAATGCACCTGAGGGTCACATCCCGTCAGGTGCACACAGAGTTTCATGGGTACCACAACTGCAACTGCGTTCAGTTTAGCGTCTCCGGTATCGAAGGGCAAATCCCGGCTCCGGAATCCTGGCTCCGGAATCCTGGCTGGACCGGCGCGCGGGGGGCGCCGCAGGCGCAGGCCGGCGACGCCCGTACCTTCAGCCTTCCGGGAGCGCGGGACCATCGGCCGGAGGCGGGCCGTACAGGACCGCGAGGGAGGCCGCCGTCTCGGCCATCGCCGCACGCAGCTCCGGCGGCTCCAGCACCTCGACGTCGGTCCCCAGGCGCAGCAGCAGCCACCGGGCGTGCCGGATCGACTCGACCGGCAGGCGCAGCACCCTCCAGCCGTGCTCGTCGGGCGGCCCGGCGCCGGCGAGCGCGGTGTCGGCGGGGTCCTCCCCCACCGTGTAGCGCAGCAGGCCCTCCAGTCCGGGGGCCAGCCGGATCACCGCGTGAGCGGTGTACATGCGCTCCCGGAAATCCGCGGTGTACCGCGCCCAGAAGTCCGCGAGGTCGAACCCCTCGGGCCGTTCGAAGCACCCGTCGAGCACCTCTGCGGCCACGATCCGCGCCACCTTGTAGGTGCGCGGCGCCTCCTGCCCCGGCGACGCCACCATGTACCACGACCCGCCCTTCAGCACGAGGCCGTACGGATGGACCAGGCGCTCCACGTCCTCCGGACCCCAGCGGCGGTAGGTCATCCGCACCGGGCGCTGCTCCCACACCGCCCCGGCGACCTCGCCCAGGAACGGCGCCTCCTCCGCGCTGCGGTACCACCCCGGAACATCGAGGTGGAAGCGCTCGCGCATCCGGGCGGCGTGGGAACGCGGTCCCGGCGGCAGCGCGGCCAGCAGCTTCAGCTCCGCGGCGGCGGCCACCTCGCCCAGCCCCAGCTCGGCCGCCGGACCGGGCAGGGCCGCCAGGAACAGCGAGGAGGCCTCCTCGGCCGTCAGCCCGTTCAGGCGGGTGCGGTAGCCGTCCAGGAGCCGGTAGCCCCCGGCGGGGCCGCGATCGGCGTACACCGGCACCCCGGCCGACGACAGCGCCTCCACGTCCCGGTAGACCGTCCGGATCGAGACCTCCAGTTCCTCGGAGAGCTCGGTGGCCGTCATCCGTCCCCGCGTCTGCAGCAGGAGGAGGAGGGACAGGAGACGACTCGCACGCATGCACTCATTCTCCCCCGGTTGCCATTCGAACATAACCCGTGTTCAAATGAACACATGGAAAGCACCGATCGCCTCCGCGCCATCATGACCGCCCTGCGGACCAGCGACTCCGTCTCGGTGGCCGAGCTCGCGCTCGAGCACGCGGTCTCCGAGATGACCATCAGGCGCGACCTCGACGAGCTCGCCCAGCAGGGCGTGGTCAGGCGGGTGCGCGGGGGCGCGGTCAGCCTGCTGCTGCGCGGGGAGGAGCCCCCCTTCGCGGTCCGCGAACGTGAGGCGGCGGAGGTCAAACGGCGCGTCGCCGCCGAGGTGGCGTCGCTGCTCTCCGACGGGGAGGCCGTCCTGCTGGACTCCGGCACCACCGCCCTAGAGGTCGCCCGCGCGATCCGCGATCGCCGGATGACCGTCCTGCCGCTCTCCCTGCAGTCGGCCCACGAGCTCGGCACGGCCCCGCGGATCCGCCTCGTCCTTCCCGGCGGCGAGGTCCGCCCCGGCGAACTCGATCTCACCGGCCCTCTCACCGAGGGCGCCATCCGCTCCCTGCGCTTCGACACGGCCGTCATCGGCTGCTGCGGACTGTCCGCCGAGCACGGCCTGACCGCCCACGACCTGTCGGAGGCCGCCGTCAAGCAGGCCGCGATCGCCTCCGCCCGCCGCGTCGTCGTGGCCACCGACTCGAGCAAGTTCACCCGCACCGCCTTCGGCGCCGTCTGCCCTCTGGACCACCTCGACCTGGTCGTCACCGACGATGCGATCCCTCCGTCCGAGCACGACGCCCTCACCGCCGCCGGCGTCACCGTCCGCACCGTCTGACCCGGTCCCGCCGCGTTCCGCCCCGCCGCCCCCTTCACCGCTGCTTCCGTCCTTCCGCCGTCTCCACCGCCCCATGACGCGGTCACACACCACTTCCCCGTGGCTCCCCCGACGGACCTCACGGCTGCCCACCGCTCAGGCGCCTGCGGCTGAGCACGGCCCCCACGACGCGCGGCGCACCGCCGCCCTTGGAGATCCCCATGACCCTCGTCCATGACGATCGGACCGCCCTGCGGCGCGGCCGGATCGCGGTCTACCTGCTGTTCCTGCTCTCCGGCATGGCCATCGGCACCTGGACCGCCCGCATCCCGACGATCAAACACGACCTCGGCCTCAGCGACGGCCAGCTCAGCCTCGGCCTGCTCGGCATCGCCGCCGGGGCGATCACCGGCATGCAGGTGGTGGGCCGCCTGGTCGACCGTTACGGCAGCGTCCGGGTGATGCTGCCGATGGCCTTCGCGCAGGGCGCCGCCCTGGTCCTGCCGGCTCTGGTCCCGAACCTGGCCGCCCTCGCTCTCGCCCTGTTCGTCTTCGGCGCGGTCCACGGCATCCTCGACGTCGCGATGAACGCCAACGCCGTCGAGGTCGAGCGCGCCGCCGGCCGGTCCCTCATGTCCTCCTTCCATGCAGTGTTCAGCATCGGCGGTTTCGTCGGCGCGGCCACCGGCGGCCTCCTCGCAGCCACCGCACTCTCCCCCGCTCTCACCTTCACCGCCGTGGCCACAGTCATCGCGGGCATGGCGCTCTGGGCTTCCCGATGGGCGCTCGCGGTGGACGCCGGCCCCGCATCGGCGGAAACCGGCCCGGGCGGCACCGGCCGCGGCGTGCTCCTCCTGGGCATGCTCGCCTTCTGCTGCATGATCGGGGAAGGCGCCGCCGCCGACTGGAGCTCGGTCTACCTGCACGAGCTCAGCGGCTCCGACGGGTTCGCCGCGGCAGCCTACGCCGCCTTCTCCATCATGATGACCGCCGGGCGCCTCGCCGGGGACCGGCTCGCCGCCGCGTTCGGTCCGGTCGCCCTGGTCCGCGGCTGCGGTCTCCTCGCCGCCACCGGACTCGGCGCCGCCCTGCTGGTGAACCTGCCGATCGCCGGAGTGATCGGCTTCGCCTGTTTCGGCGCGGGCCTGTCCTGCATCGTCCCCCAGGTCTTCTCAGCGGCGGGCCGCTGCGATCCCGCCCGCGCCGGCCGGGCCCTGGCTCGGGTGGCCAGCCTCGGCTACGCGGGCTTCCTCTCCGGCCCGGTGCTGATCGGAGGTGCGGCGGAGGTCCTCGGCCTCTCCTATGCGCTGGCGATTCCCGTCTTGTTGGCGTTGTTCGTGGGTCTGGGGGCTTCGATTGTAAGAACTGGTTCCTTTACAAAGTAGATTTATTGAGGGCCGGAGTGACAGCAGGGTGCGTGAGCCGATGCCCCGTCGGTGAACTCCCGGCCCCATCCCCTGGGACCTCTCCATCCGGGCCCGGGGCTGCCGCTCCCCCAGGCCTGGGGTTCTGGGACCTGCGCACAGGACGGACTGCGATGAGAACGAACGGCAGGCCGCCGCATCGTCTGGAACCCGGCCACCTCCCGGTCAGGCGGCCAGGAACCGGTCGTAGCCGAGCTTGGCGACCATCGCGGCGACCACGCACAGCAGGACGATCCGCACGAACTTCGCTCCCCTGCGCAGCGCCATCCGCGCGCCGAGCTGCGCTCCGGCGATGTTGCACGCCGCCATCCCCAGGCCGAGGAGCCACAGCACCTCCCCCTGGAACCCGAACACCAGCAGCGCCCCCACGTTCGTGCAGAAGTTGACGATCTTCGAGTGGGCCGAGCCGTCCACGAAGTCCATGCCGAGGATGACCGTGAAGGCGATGATCAGAAAGGTACCCGTGCCCGGGCCGATGATGCCGTCGTAGAAGGCGATGCCGACCCCGGTGACACCGATCGCCGTCAGCGTCCGGGCCGGGGTGCCCAGCTGCGGCTGCGGGCGGGTGCCGAGGGCGGGGCGGAAGGTGACGAACAGCGCCACTCCCACCAGAACGGCCATCACCAGCGGGATCAGCGCGTCCTTCGAGATCAGCGACACGGCCGAGGCGCCGAGCCCGGACAGGAGCACCGCGGCCAGCCCGGCGGGGACCGCCACCCGCTTGTCGATCTTCGTGGTGAGGGCGTAGGTGACGGCCGCCGAGGCCGTGCCGAAGACGGAGGAGAACTTGTTGGTGGCCATCGCCTGGATCGGCGGCACGCCCGCCACCAGCAGCGCGGGGAGCTGCACCAGGCCTCCCCCGCCGACCACGGCGTCGATCCAGCCCGCTCCGGCAGCGGCCACCATCAGCAGCACTATCTGCCCTATATCCATATATGTCCTCCGAAGTCGCATGTCCGCCGGCCAGAGCGTACCGACCGCTCCCCGTGCGCCAGTCGGCCCGGTCGAGGTCCCAGGCGACGAGGTACAGGCGGTTCTCGACGCGGACGATGTGGTGCGGGTGGACTGTCCTGGGCGCGGTCCGGCCGGTGCGGGTGCGGTGGGCGAACTCCACCGTCTCGGCGTCGTCGCGGCGGAGCGTGCGCCGGCTGACGCCGAGACGGCGCCGGCCGGATTGGCGCCGCCGCTCGCCGGGGGGATCTACTTCGAGGGCCTGCGCTGCGGCCGGGCCTTCCGGTGCGGGGTGCGGGAGTGGTCTCTGAACGCGGCCGCATGGGTCACCGACGTCTTCGTTGACGCCTTGCGCGCCACCGGCATGACCGAACCGGTGCTGATCACCATCTCCGCCCCTTCAGCAGGCTGACCATCGGACGGGACCAGGGTCCGCCCGGATCGCCGCCGGCGTGGGGGGAATCCATCCGCACCATCGCCGCCGGAGTCGAGGTCTCCATCGGCGTCGTCCACAAGACGACCGAGGAAGCCCGGCTCGTCGAGGCCCAGCAGGACCGGTAGCCGTCACACCGTGCACCTCATCGGCTAACCAGGTCCTACCGGCCGTCCCCTCGACCGCCCGCATCACGACGGCCGATCACGGTAAGCGGTGCCCGCCGCCCTCCCCGACGTGACCGGCCGTTCGGTTGCTGCTCAAGCCCCGTGACGGAGCGCGCCGTCTGGGCCGACGAGCGCTACCGTCGCGCCGCCCAGCATGCGCTGTCCTTCGTTGACGAGCGGACCCGGTGGAGCGCGACGGCTTCCCGGTGTTCATCGTGACGTCCGCTCCAGGTGGGCGCGCCAGGCCCGCTCCCACTGCCGGGTCAGGGCCGGGTAGACGACGAGGTACCGGAACGGGGCGATGGCGGCCATGTAGAGGCGTCCGAACCGGCCGTTTGGCTTGACGAGGACGGCCATCCGCAGCCTCGCGGGCCCGCCGGTCGCGCGCATGGCCGCGCGCATGGCCGCGAGCATCGCCGGGAAGTCGCCGGGACCGGCTCCCGGAGTGCGGAACGACCACACGTCCTCGACCGAGAAGTCCCGCGTGAGCTCGTGGATGCGCCAGGGGAGAGACGTGTGCGCGCTCTTGGGCAGCCTCACGACAGGCCCCGTTCGGCCATCATGGCCAGCAGCGTGAGCTGGTCGAGGTCGGGGGTGGCGGCGGGGTCGAGCTCGCGGTAGCGGCGGTGGAGGTTGACCACGATCCGCTCGGCGTCCAGCCAGGTGGCGTACTCGTCCAGGTCGACCTTCTCGATCGCCTCGGCGAAGGACAGGCCGCGGGCGTGGGCGGCGTCGGCCTGCTCGACCACGTGGGCGAGATAGCCGCGTACCGCGCGGACGCCGTCGGGGCCGGTGACCGGGCCGTGGCCGGGGACGATCGTGGCCGCGCCGGTGGCGATCATTCTGTCGCAGGCGGCGATCCAGCCGGAGATCGGACCGCTCCACACGATCGGGGTGCAGCCGATGAACAGCAGGTCGCCCGCGAACAGCACGTCCGCGTCCGGCACGTGCACGACCGAGTCGGCGGCGGTGTGGGCCGGTCCGAGGTCCATCACGCGCACCTCGCGGCCCCCGACGTCCAGGGTCAGCTCCCCTTCGTAGGAGCGGTCGGGCAGCCGCGGGCGGATGCCGCTGAAGTCGAAGGCGCCGAAGCGCTCGCGGAAGTACGGCGTCGCCGGGCCGATGTCCACGACCTGGGTGGCGGTCAGCATCTCCGGCGGCAGCTCGTGCCGCATCTCGGCGCAGGTCGCCGCCGCGGCGATGATCTCGACGGCCTCCCCCAGCAGCTGGTTGCCGTGGGTGTGGTCGCCGTTGGCGTGCGTGATGACGGCGTGGGTGAGCGGGTGCCGGTCGGTGACGACGCGCATGGCGGCGAGCATCTCGGCCGTGAGCGGCAGGTCGAACAGGGTGTCGACCAGGAGGGACGCGCCGTCGCCCGCGATCAGGCCGGCGTTGCTCCAGCCGTACCCGCCGTCGGGCAGCAGCCACGCCCACACGCCCGCGCCGATCTCGTGCAGGCCGCGCGTGTAGGGCAGCCGCGACGGGGCGCGGTTGACGCGCGGGCGGGGTGGCCGCCGGTCGGGGTTGTGCCGGGGCGCCAGCCGGTACGGCGCCGCCGACGCGCGCACCGTCTGCCGGATCGCGCCCAGCCCCTCGACGGTCAGCTCGACGACGTCGCCGTCGCGCAGCCAGCCGGGGAAGGAGGCGGGGTCGGCGAGTGACAGGTGCTCGATGAGGCAGCAGCCGGGCACGGTGCCCGAGCCGAACACGTCACCGGGCAGCAGGTCGACGCCGCGCGAGGCGTAGGAGACGACCTCGCCGAAGCTCCAGTCCATGGCGTCGGTACGGCCCGAGCCGATGGTGCGGCCGTTGACCGTGGCCTCGACGTGCAGGGCGAGTCGGCCGTCGCGGTGGTGCGGCGTCAGCTCGTCGGGGGTGACCAGGAACGGGCCGAGGGTGGTGGCGCCGTCCTTGCCCTTGGCCTGGCCGATCGCCAGCGGCGACTCGCGCAGCTGCAGGTCGCGGGCCGACCAGTCGTTGTAGATGGTGTAGCCGATGATGTGCCGCTCGGCCTGCTCGGGGGTGAGGTCTCGGCCGCCGGGGCCGATGACCGCGGCGATCTCCAGCTCGAAGTCGAACCAGGCGCTGCCGGGGGAGATCGGCACGTCGTCGTACGGTCCGACGATCGTCGCCGGAGAGGCGAAGTAGAAGGCGGGGATCTCGTACCAGGCGTCCTTGAGCGTGCGAGGCGCGCCGGAGGCCTGCTGGCAGTTGCGCATGTGCTCCAGGAAGCACAGGCAGTCGCGGACGGACGGCGGGCGCGGGATCGGCGCGCGCAGCCTGGCGTCGGCCAGCGGGACCGGCCGCTCGCCCGAGGCCAGGGCGGCCTCCCCGGCCGCGCGCAGTTCGTCCGCGCCCCGGCTGATGAGATCGATCAGGCCGGTTCCTGGCGGGACGGGGTGGATCAGGTCCTCGGCGAGTACGCCGGTGCGGTCACCGGTGCCGGTCGCGTAGGTCACCCAGCGCATGGCGAACCTCCTCATTTCTATGTTGATCAACATAGAATATATCGATCAGCATACGCTCTGCTCTCCGGCATACCTGGTTGGATGGAACCCATGGCCACGTGACGTAACGAGAGGACCCTGGAGAGTCGCCGCCTCCTGGTGACGGCCGCCGTCGGACTCTTCGCCGAGCGGGGCTACCGGCCGAGGAGCTTCATCGACATCGCCGACAAAGCCGGCATCAGCCGCGGCTCCGTCCCCCAGTCCTTCGGCCACAAGCCGGGCCTGCTCGAAGCCGTGCTCGAAGCCGTGCTCGACGACCAGCTCCACGCCGGCTTGGCCGGCCTCCCCCGGCCCACCCGGCCGATACGGCCGGGGACGCGCTCGACCAGGTCATGGACTTCGTCCGGCTGCCGGCCACCCGCCTGTTCATCACCCTGCTACCCGCGAGCCTCATCCTCACCTGATGTCGGCGCGGCCGGCTTCACGCGGAGGGCACCAGGTCGCGGCGACGCAGGAACGCCAGCCCCGCCGCGGTCAGGGCGATGGCCACCACGGTCAGCCCCAGCAGCGGCGCCACCGGTGACGAGGCGCCGTCCAGGAGCAGCGCCGGCACATGCACGAACGGAGAAAGCTCGAGGATGACTCCGGTGGCCAGCTTGAACTCCGCCAGCAGATCCACGGCCAGGAAGAGGCCGAGCAGGGCGCCCAGCGCTCCGAAACCGATCGCGAAGCCCGCCAAGGTGCCGCGGTGCAGGCGAGCGGCCAGCCCGAACGCGCCCCGCAGCGTCCCGGTGGCGGGTCCGGGGCGGGTCCGGGGCGGGCGGAGATCAGGCCGCTTGCTACGTCCCGCCGCGTGGAAAGCGCGAACGCGGCCGCCGTCAGGGCGGCGACGGACACCGCGGTCAACCCCAGCACCCACCACTGGTCGTCGGCGTATGACCCCCGAGGCCAGCAGCTCGCGCCGGCCGGTCTCCTCCTCGACGCGGGTGTGCCTGATCACCAGCAGAATGCTGATCAGCCCGCCGATCAGCGCGAGAGAGGAGCCGAGCGTCCAGGCGGTCAAGCCGCCGACGCTCGCGTCGTAGATGGGGCCGCGCATCGCCAGCTGCGCGGGGTTGCCCGCCGAGGCCGCCGCGAAGGAGTCGCGGGCGGCCTGGTCGGCGTACAGGCCGGTGGTGGCGGAGGCGATGCTCGCCGGAAGCAGCGCGGTGGCAGGGCGGCCAGGCCGGGCGCCGGCCCGATCAGCTCGGCGGTGACGGAGGTGCGGGTGAGGTGGCGCAGGTCGGTCAGGGTGCCGGACTCGACGGTGCGGCCGGTGCGGATGATGCTGACGCGGTCGCACAGCGTCTCCACCTCCGACAGGATGTGGCTGGACAGCAGTACGGTGCGGCCGTTGCGCTTCTCCCGCAGGACGCACTCGTTGAAGACCGCCTCCATGAGCGGGTCCAGGCCCGAGGCCGGCTCGTCGAGGATCAGCAGTTCGACGTCGGAGGCGAAGGCGGCCACCAGCGCCACCTTCTGCCGGTTGCCCTTGGAGTAGGTGCGGCACTTCTTGCGCGGGTCGAGCTCGAAGCGCTCCAGCAGCTCGGCGCGGCGCTTCGGGTCGAGGCCGCCGCGAACCCTGCCCAGCAGGTCGATGACCTCGCCGCCGGTGAGCGAGGGCCACAGGGTGACGTCGCCGGGCACGTAGGCGAGCCTTCGGTGCAGCTCGGTGGCATCGCGCCAGGGGTCGCCGCCGAGTAACGCGATCCGGCCGCCGTCGGCGCGCATCTGACCCAGCAGGATATGGATCGTGGTGGTCTTGCCCGCGCCGTTGGGGCCGAGGAAGCCGTGCACCTCGCCCGTCCTGACGGTGAGGTCGAGCCCGTCCAGGGCCCTGGCCCGGCCGAAGGTCTTGACCAGGCCGTCGGCGTGCACTGCGGCGTTCATCGTCGTCCCTCGAGCTTCTCCAGGCCCGTCCGCGCTCGGTCGAACAGCTCGCGGCCGAGGAATTCCGGTCTGATCAGGTCAAGCTGGGCCTTGCCGGCGCGCAGCGCGCCCCGCGAGTCGTACAGGTCTGTGCCGAGCGCGCGGGATACGTGCTCGTGCAGCACCGTGATGCCCAGCTTCATCGCCGTCAGCACGGTCGCGCGGGCGCGGTGATCGGCCTCGGACCGCTCGTCGTCGGCGAGGTGCTCCTCCGTCACGCGGACGAGTTCGTCGAACATCGCGGCGGCCGCCGGGGAGCCGTCCACGAGGGCGCGGCCGAGGTACTTCATCAGGGGCGGCGCGGTCCGGTGGACGTTCTCGATGAATTCCGGCTTGTCCAGGCCTCGGTCGGTGACGCCTGCGGTGACCTGGTCGCGCAGGTAGCCGAGGACGTACTCGTCGCACGCGTGCCTGAGCGCCTCCTTGGTGCCGAAGTGGTGCTGCACCAGGCCCGGCGAGACCTTGGCGGCCTCGGCGATCCCGCGGATCGTGGTGGCCTTGACCCCCTGCTCGGCGAACAACGCCATCGCCGCGTCGCGGATGCGCGCACGCGTCGTCAGATCCTCTTCAGTGATTGGTCGTACGTCCAATGCTCTATACAGATGTATTGCTCACCATGCAAGCGTTCAGCGCCGGTCCGGGGACCTTCAGGCGTGGCGGCGGCGCCGGTGGTAGGCGTGGGCCAGGGCGAGCAAGATCGGGCCCCACAGCGCGAGCGGGGTGATGCACACCATGGCCAGCGCCTGCCACCAGCCGTTCTCATACGCCATGCGCCCGGAGACCCCGATCCAGGTGAGCACCATCCACACCGAGACCACGGTCAAGAGCAGCCCGCCGGCCACGGCAGGGACGACCGCCGCCATCGGCGGCACACGCCGGCCGCCGATGACCGGGATCCAGCCCGGCACCACCTCGCCCCACCGGCGCACCAGACCGATGCTGAGCAGCGCCGCCAGTTCCGTGAGCACACTGAGCCCGAACACGTACGGGATGGTGATCCACAACGGCGACACCGGCGCGTCGCTGAGCTGACCCATCTCGAAGTGAAAGGCGAACGGCAGCCTCCACAGGCACGAGGGGAGCAGCAGCCAGGGAAGCGCGTAGGCGGCACGCAGCGCCCAGCGCGGGACGGGCCGTTCGGTGTCGCTGGCGGCCGGAGCCTTGTGCAGCAAGTTGATCGTCATCGTTCTACCTCCAGGACTGTCGCGGATGACGTGGACCCAGACTGCGCCGCCAAGGCGGGGAAGACATCTGCCGATCGGCCGATTCGCCGGCGCGGGCGGCTGTCCTAGGGTGCCGTCATGAGATTCCTCGCCGGCGGGCCGGCGGTGGCCGGCGCGCTCGCGCTCACACTCGTCCTCCGGCCGCTCCCGAGCCCGCTCGTCGTCGTGCCCGCGCTGCTCACGGTCGCGGCCATGTCGCTCGTCTGGTGGCCGCGGGCACGCCCCCTCCTGGCGGCGATCACGGCGACCGCAGGTGTGGCCGGCGCGACGTGCACGCTCGCCTGGCTGGCCGATCCGGGCATCCCCGGCGGCCCGTCGACCTACGTCCACACGGTCGCCGTGCTCACGCTCATCACGCTGACCGTGCGCTGGTCCGCCGTACGGCAGGCAGCCCCGGCGGTGGGAGTGGCCGCGATCTCCGAAGCGCTGCTGGGGTTGCAGATCACCCAGCCGCCGCCCTCGGGCCTCGACGCGGTCGCCCTCACCCTCTTCTGGTCCATCGGTACGGCAGGCGCGGTCGGTCTCGGCGCCTATCTGCGCACCCTCGACCGGCGCCGGGTCGACGCGGTCAGGCAGGCCCGCCGCACCCAGCGCCTGCAACTGGCCCGCGACCTGCACGACTTCGTCGCCCACGACGTCAGCGCCATGGTCATCCAGGCGCAGGCGGCGCAGATCCTGCTCGACCGCGATCCGTCCGAGGCCGCGGCGGCCCTGCGGGCGATCGAGGAGGACGGCGCGCGAGCACTCGCGTCCATGGACCGGACCGTGCGCATGCTGCGCGAGCTGGAGGGCGACAGCGCCTCCGCCGAGCCGCTGCCCGGACTCGACGGCCTGCCCGATCTGGTACGGCGTTTCGCCGACGCGGGTTTCCCCGACACCGAGATGCGCGTCGAACCATCCGGCCCGGTGCCGCGCGAGATCGCGACCACGATCTACCGCATCGTCGTCGAGGCGCTCACCAATGTCAGGAAGCACGCGCCGGCCGGGTCGAGTGTCGCCATCCAGGTGACCGACGAGACGGGGGCGGTCGTCGTGACCGTCGCCGACCACGCGCACGACCAGGCACGCGACCAGGCACTGTTACGCCTGCCGTCCGCCGAACGCGCCGGTGTCGGCCTGGCCGGGCTGGCCGAGCGGGTGCAGGCGCTGGGCGGCGAGTTCACCTCCGGCCGCGCCGCCGGCGGCGGCTGGGTGGTGAAGGCGGTGTTCCCATGACCATCCGGGTTCTGATCGCCGACGATCAGCCGACCGTCCGGCGCAGCTTCCGTACGATCCTCGCCGTCCAGCCGGATCTGGAGGTGGTGGGCGAGGCACCGGACGGCCTGGCCGCGCTCGACCTCGCCCGCGAACTCCGGCCGGACGTGGTCGTCGCCGACATCCGCATGCCGCGTATGGACGGGCTCGAACTCACCCGGCGCCTGGCCGGCCCCGAGGCGGCGGCACCGATGCGGGTGATCGTCGTGACCACCTACGACCTCGACGAGTACGTGCACGCCGCGCTCCGCGCAGGAGCCTGCGGTTTCCTGCTCAAACATGCGGGGCCGGTGCTCCTCGTGGAGGGCATCAGAGCGGCAGCCGCGGGCGATGCGCTGATCAGCCCGTCGGTGACCGTACGCCTGCTGCGCCATCTCACCCCGTCGCCCGCCCGGACCGGCGTACCGGGCGAACAACCGCTGAGCGACCGCGAGCTGGAGATCGTCAAGCTGGTTGCCGCAGGCAAGTCCAACCCCGAGATCGCCGCCGAGCTGTTCATCTCGGCCGGTACCGCCAAGACCCACGTGGCCAACGTCCAGCGCAAGCTCGGGGTGCGCAACCGCGTGGGCATCGCCGCCTGGGCCTGGGAACACGGCCACGCGTGAACCGCCGGCACCGCCTACCCGCTGCCCGAGTCCCAGGTTATTCCTGGCCGGGTTCCGGACGTGCGGCGGCCAGCCACCGGCTGACGGCGCCCATCGCCGTCCCCTCGCTGTCGGCGTCGATGCGGGCGGCGAGGTCGGCGATCGTGACCTGACGCAGGGCGTCCGCCCAGGCCTCCTCGGCCGCGGCCATGGCGCGGGCGATCGCGCACGGCCGCTCGCACCGCTCGGCCGGGAGGGCGAGCGGGCCCCGCTGCCGGATCTCGGTGCATCGGTAGGCGGGCTCGTCGCCGTCGATGGCCCGTACGACCTCCAGCGCCGAAATCTGAGCGGCGGAGCGGGTCAGCTCATATCCGCCCACGTGCCCGGCCGTGGAGTGCACGATGCCGGCACGCGAGAGCGCCTGCAGATGTTTGGCCAGGTAGGCGGGAGGGGTGCCGTGCAAGGTGGCGAGCCGGGCCGCGGGAACGGGCTCGCGGCTCTGGCTGAGGGTGACGCAGCTGTGCAGCGCCCACTCCACCCCTGTGGACAGCTTCATGGCCGCCAGCCTACCCAACTCGGACAATCTCTATCCGAGTCGTGATAAAACTCGGATATAAACTATCTGAGATCATTTGAGTGTTCATGACATCGATCGCTTCGCCGTCCGGCAAGCGAACACTCGGGCTGGCAGGACTGGCGATGTTCGTGGCGGCGGCCGACCTGCGGCCGGCCATCGCCGCGGTCTCCCCCTGGTGGACCGCATCCGCGCCGACCTGGACCTGACCGCGACCGGGGTGGCCCTGCTGACGACCGTTCCCACCCTGGCCATGGGGGTGTGCGCGCCGCTGGCCGCGCTGGGCAAGCTCGGCGCCCGCGACCGCACCCAGGCGGCCGTCCTGGCCTACGAGCTCGGCCTCGTCTTCGCCGGTGTCCGAAGGCCGGTCCCGGAGACGGGCGGTTGGTCATAGCACGGCGGACACATCGTCGACCGGCTGAGCGGGGGTCACGAGTGGGGGCGAGCGGGTTGCCAAGCAGCTCGACGAGACGCCGGCGAGAGCCGCCCGGTCCGCCAGGGCACAGGGTGTCCAGGTCCGGTTCGTCAGCCCCTACGTGAATTCGAGCCGGCTCCGGCCCGAATTCGAAGGTCATTCGCAGTGCCAGGCCGAAACGCCCTTCTACCGGGGCTTCGACGCCCTCGCCGAGGGCCAGGAAGGCATGGACGCGGTCCTGCACCTCAACCAGCAGGGACAGGCCGCCATGGCCGACCTCGTCCTGCGCAGCGTGTCCGCCATCCGGCCCGAAAGACCTGAGGACGTCCGATCCGCCGCTCAATCGGCCCGCCCCCGGGCAGAGCGGACGAGGTCCCCGAGAGCGTTCCGGGCCGATGGCCGTCCGCGGCCTGCGACCCTCAGCCCCGCCGGAACCAGCGCAGCCGGGGACGCCTCCGCCGAGAGGGTTGCGGACCGGGCGCGCCCTCGGCCGGACGGCCCGGCGGCGGAGCGGACTCGTCCTCGGCGGGATGACGGGCCCGCCAGTCGGCGGCGACCTCCTCCACGTCGAGGAGCGGCTGGACGAGCGGCGGGCCGGAGAGGGTCTTGCCGTGACTCTCGCGGATCCTCTCGTTGAGCTCGCCGATGATCTTGCGGGCCTCGGCCTCCGTCCGCGCCTCCACCGCCTCGGCCCGGCGGTCCTCGGCCTCCTTGCGGAGCGCGAGCGTCCCCGGCAGCGGGAACGACAGGTTCTCCGCCTCCATCTTCTGCTTGACCCACCACAGCTCGTCGTACGGCCTGCCCTCGCCCGGGAGGGGCTTACCGGCGCCCGGAAGGTCGTCGAACTCACCGCGCTCGGTGGCCTCGCGGATCTGCCGGTCGATCCACGTCTCGAAGCCGAGACCGGGTGGTTTGCGCTCCGCCACAGGTTCACCTCCCTCGCCGCGCACGATGATGCCACGCGACGCGCTCTTTCGAGCATAACCAGCGGCACCGCCGCATCCGACGGCCGACGGCGCCCCTCAGGCCGCCTCCGGAACCTGAGAATCCCGGCGGAACGCGGCACCGTGTAGTGTTCACTTCCGCTCAGCGGAAGAAACGGGCGGATTCCCGCGACGGGGTCCCGCGGGAGGTCGCAGGGAGGGCGCGGTGCCCGGTGGCGCACGCGATGCCGGGAGGTCGGTCACCTCCCGGGTCCTGGCCGTCCTCGGAGCCTTCGACACCGAGCATCCCCGGCTCACCCTGACCGAGATCGCCCGGCGCAGCGGGGTGGCCCTGAGCACCGTCCACCGGCTGGCCGGCGAGCTGGAGGCCTGGCAGGCGCTCACCCGTGCCCCGGACGGGCGCTTCCACGTGGGCCTGCGCCTGTGGGAGCTCGGGCAGCTCGCCCCCGGCCCCCTCCAGCAGGTCGCGCACCCCTGGCTGCAGGAGCTGTTCGGCAGTACCGGCGAGAACGTCCACCTGGCCGTCCGCGACGGCTTCGAGGTCCTCTACGTGGACAAGGTGCACGGCAGGCGGGCCGTGCCGATCGTCTCGCGCACCGGCGGGCGCCTGCCCATGCATCCCACCGGCGTCGGCAAGGCGCTGCTCGCCTTCGAGGCGGACCGGGTCGTCGCCTCCTATCTGTCGCGCCCCCTGGAGAGGCCCACCCCGCACACCGTCACCGAGCCCGGGCGCCTGGCCCGCGAGCTGCGCCAGGTGCGCGAGCGCGGCTACGCGGTCACGCACGAGGAGATGACGCTCGGCTCGTGCTCGGCGGCCGCCCCCGTCCTGGTGGACGGCAGGCCCGTGGCGGCCGTCGGGATCGTCGTCTCCTCCCGCCGTGCCCGGGAGCTGCAACGCCTGATCGAGCCGATCCTGGCCGTCGCCGGGCACATCTCCGACGCCTACCGGACCGCCCTGGCCTCCCCGCAACCGCCGCGCTGAGCGGCCGCCGCGGGAGGGCTCAGCGGTGTGGGAGGGCTCAGCCGGTGCGGAGCCACACGGCGGTGTCGGCGGGCAGCCGGTCGCCGTCGAGCGGGCCGCTGGCCAGCAGCACGGCCCCGTGCGGCGGGAGCCGTACCGGGTCGGGGCCCAGGTTGACCACGCAGGTCAGGCCGGACTCGCGGGTGAAGGCGAGCACGTCCTCGCCGGCCTCCAGCCAGCGCAGCACGCCGTCGCCGAGCTCGGCGCGGCGGATGCGCAGCGCCTGCCGGTAGAGGCTGAGCATGGAGCCGGGGTCGGCGGCCTGCGCCTCGGCCGTCAGGTCCTTCCAGGAGGCCGGCTGGGGCAGCCACGGCTTCCCCGTGCCGAATCCGAACGGCGGCTCCTGCCCCGACCAGGGCAGCGGCACCCGGCAGCCGTCCCGGCCGGGGACCGTGTGCCCCGATCGGGTCCAGATGGGGTCCTGGCGCAGCTCGCCGGGGATGTCGTCGACCTCGGGCAGGCCGAGCTCCTCCCCCTGGTAGACGTAGGCGCTTCCGGGCAGCGCCAGCGCGAGCAGCGCCGCGGCCCTGGCCCTGCGCTCCCCCAGCACCGGGTCGGACGGGACGCCGTCGCGGCGGTCGGCGTGCGAGAAGGAGGTGACCTGCCGGCCGTACCTCGTCACCGGGCGGGGCACGTCGTGGTTGGACAGCACCCAGGTCGGCGGGGCGCCGATCGGCACGTGGGTGGCCAGGGTCAGCTCGATCGAGGCCCGCAGCTCCCGCGGGTCCCAGGCCCGCCCCAGGAAGTCGAAGTTGAACGCGGTGTGCATCTCGTCGGGGCGCAGGTAGCGCGCGAACCGCTCCTGGTCGGGCAGCCACACCTCGCCGATCAGGATCCGGCCCTCGTAGGAGTCGGTGATGCGCCGCCAGCCCCGGTAGATCTCGTGCACGCCGTCGAGGTCGCCGTCGGCGCCGGTGGGGCTGTCGAAGTCCTTGACGATCAGCGCGGCCGAGTCGATCCGGATGCCGTCCACGCCCCGGGCGAGCCAGAAGCGCAGCACGTCGTGGAACTCCGCCGCGACCTCGGGGTCGTCCCAGTTGAAGTCGGGCTGGCCGGGGTCGAACAGGTGCAGGTACCACTGGCCGTCGGGGACCCGCGTCCAGGCGGGCCCGCCGAAGATGGACCGCCAGTCGTTGGGCGGCAGGTCGCCGCGGCCGTCCCTGAACCAGAAGCGCTCCCGCTCGGGCGAGCCGGGCCCGGCAGCCAGTGCCCGGACGAACCACTCCTGCTCCACCGAGCCGTGGTTGGGCACGATGTCGATGATCGTCCGGATGCCGAGGGAGTGGGCCTCCTCGATGAGCTTCTCCGCCTCGGCGAGCGTGCCGAAGACGGGGTCGATGTCGCGGTAGTCGGCCACGTCGTAGCCGCCGTCGGCCATCGGCGAGGGGTACCAGGGGTTGAGCCAGATCGCGTCGGCGCCGAGCTCGGCGAGGTACGGCAGGCGGGCCCGCAGACCGGCCAGGTCCCCGATCCCGTCACCGTTGCCGTCGGCGAAGCTGCGCAGGTAGACCTGGTAGATCGCGGCGCCCCGCCACCACGCCCCCCGCTCCGCCCTCCTCTCCGGGGCCGTCTCGGCCGACGCGGCGGGGGCCGGGGTCGTTCCCGGAATGGCACTGCCGGACATGCTGCAGCAACTCCTTGTGGTCGTGGGTGGGTGACGGGGTCAGCCCTTGAGGCCGCCGGCGGTCAGGCCGGCCATGATCTGCCGCTGGAAGACGGAGAAGACGACGATGGTCGGGATGCTGGCGATCACCAGGGAGGCGATGAGCACGTTCTGCGGCATCTGCGCCGACAGCGAGGCGATGCCGATGCTCACCGACATCTTCTCGTTGTCCGGCAGCACGAGCAGCGGCCAGACGAAGTCCCGCCAGACGTTCACCACGGTGAGGATGGACACGACGCCGAGGATCGGCCGGGAGATCGGCATCACGATCGACCAGAGGATCCGCCCCGGGGAGGCCCCGTCGATCTCGGCGGCCTCGAGCAGTTCTCCGGGGATCGAGTCGAAGAAGCGCTTGAGCAGGAAGATGTTGAACCCGTTGGCCGCGGCCGGCAGCCAGATCGCCCACGGGGTGTTCAGCAGGTCCCAGCCGAGGATCGGCAGGTCCTTCACCGTCAGGTAGGCGGGGAGCATGATGACCATCGGCGGGATCATCAGCGTGGCGAGCATCAGCCCCAGGACCAGCCTGCCGAGCACGGGCCGCAGCTTGGACAGCGCGTAGGCCGCCGTGACGTCGATCGCGAGCGTGAACAGCCAGGCTCCGCCGGCGTACAGGGCGGTGTTGCCGAGCAGCAGGCCCAGGTCCAGCAGTTCCCACGCCTCCAGATACGCCTCCAGGGTGAACCGGGGCGGCAGGAGGCTCGGCGGGATCTGCAGGAGGTCCTCGGTCGACTTCATCGCGCCGGTGACCATCCAGTACAGCGGGAAGACGAAGACCGCGGTGAAGCTCGTCACCACCGTGGCCAGCACGGTCCAGTAGACGATCCTGCCCCTGCGGGAGTTGAGCTGGTGCGGTGAGACCGCCGTGCGGAACTCCGTCGGGATGGGCCGGCGGGGCCGCCTGCGCGGGGTCCTCCCCTCCTTCGGGGGCCGGCGGCCGGGATCGGCGGGGACACCGGGGGAACGCCCCGGGGCGGTGGTGAGATCCGTCATCTCTCAGACCTCCTACTTGGTGTTGTCGCGCGAGAGGCGCAGGTAGAAGGCGGAGAACGCCATCAGGACGAGCATGAGCATCACGCCCAGCGCGTTGCCCCCGTTGACGTTGCCGAAGTTGAACGCGTACTGGTACATGAGGTACACGACGGTGACGGTCGAGTTCTCCGGGCCGCCGCCGGTGAGCAGGTACGGCTCGATGAAGACCTGCATGGTCGCGACGATCTGCAGCAGCAGCATCACCAGCAGGATCAGCCTGGTCTGCGGGATCGTGACGTGCCGGATCCGCTTGAGGAGCCCGGCCCCGTCCAGTTCCGCCGCCTCGTACAGCTCGCTCGGGATCGTCTGCAGGGCGGCGAGGTAGATCAGCGTGCCGCTGCCGAGGTTCATCCAGGTGGAGACGATGACCAGGGAGATCAGCGCGGTGTCGGAGGAGTTCAGCCAGTCCAGCGCGGGCAGGTGCAGGAAGCCCAGGATCTGGTTGAACAGGCCGGCCTCCGGGTCGTAGAACCACTGGAACAGCAGCACCCCGACCGCCGGAGGGAGCATCACCGGCAGGTAGACGACGAATCTCAGGTAGGCCCGCGCGTGGCGCAGCTCGTTCAGGACGATCGCGACGACGAACGGGATGCCGTAGCCGCAGACGAGCGCCAGCAGGGTGAACAGCGCGGTGTTCCTCCAGGCGGGCCCGAAGGCGGCGTCCTCGAACACCGTGACGAAGTTCTCCAGCCCGACCCAGACGGGCGGGTCGACGAAGTTCGTCTGCTGGAAGCTGAGCACGACCTCCCACACCATGGGGTACCAGGAGAAGAACGCGAAACAGATCAGCGCCCCGCACAGGAAACCGTAGGCGGTCAGGTTGCGCTTGACGCTGCGCCGCCGCCTGGTGGGGGGCCGCCCTCGCGCGCCCCGCATGCTCACTGTGGTCATCGATACAGGTCTTTCGGTCTCGGCGTGACGGGCGGGGTGCCGGCCGGCCCGGCGGACCGGCCGGCACCCCGGAGACGTGGACGGCGGGTCAGCCCTTCTTCGCCAGCAGGGCGTTGACCTTCGCCTCGGCGTCGGCCAGGAGCCGGTCGACGTCGGCGTCCTTCCTGGTGAGCACCGCCGACATCGGCGTGTCGAGGATGGCGTAGATCTCCTGGGCGTACGGACCGGGCTCGGGCTTGGCGGGCAGGCCCCTGGAGCCCTCGACCCACCGGGCGTACTGCGCGGGGTCGACCGTGGCGTACTGCTCGCGCGCGGCGAGGACCTGCGTGCCGGTCGCGCTGCCGGCCTTCCACAGGTCGGGGTACGGCTGGCCGACCGGGTAGTCCTGGGACTTGGCCCGCTCGTAGTCGAGCTGGCCCTTGCCCGGCGTCAGGTACTGGAACTCGATCCACTTCAGGCCCGCCCTGATCTGCTCGGGCGTCGCCTTGGGGTTGATCATGAAGCCCTTGCCGCCGTTGAGCAGGGCCTTCGCCTCCGGCTGCGCGGCCGCCGCGTAGTCCTCGAACTTCGCCTGGAAGTCGTTCCTGAGCGGCACCAGGACGTCGGGGGCTCCGAGCATCATGCCCATCCTGCCGCCCGCCATGGCCTTCATCAGGTCCTCCCACTTGATGAAGAGCCTGCTGCCCATGCTGTCGTCGGCCCAGCGCATCTGCTTGAGGTTCTCCAGGACGGCCCTGCCCTCGGGGGTGTTGAAGGCCGCCTTCCTCCCGTCGGGGGTGATCACGTCCCCGCCGCGTCCGTAGATCGACGCGGTGAAGTGCCAGCCGCCGGTGTTGCCGCCGCTGTACTCGCCGAAGCCGACGTATCCGGGGCCGAGGGCGGCGATCTTCTTGGCCGCCGCCTGCACCTCCGCCCAGGTCCTGGGCGGGTTGTTCGGGTCCAGGCCGGCCTGCGTGAACACCTTGCGGTTGTAGACCAGGCCCATGCCGTAGCCGTCGGTCGGCACGCCGTAGACCCTGCCGTCCTTCTTGAAGATCTCCACCGAGCCGTTGAGGTCGCCGTACGTCTTGACGGTGTCCAGGTACGGGGTGATGTCGGCGGCCTGGCCGGACTCCATGAGGCGGCCCACGTTGGGGAAGTTCGCGTAGAAGACGGTCTCGAGCTGACCGCCGGCCAGCTTGGCCTCGAACGTCCTCGGCTCGTAGCAGGGGAACGCGTCCGAAGCCTTCTCGATCTTGATGTCCGGATTGAGCTTCTGGAACTCCGCCATGTCGGCCTCGAAGTTCTGCCGTTCCGCCTTGTTGGTCTTCGGCGGCACGCAGTTGATCGAGATCGACACCGGGGCGTTCCCGGCGGCCGGGGCTCCGGCGCTCTGCGCCGGCCGGGCGCCGTTTCGGGCGGACTCGTCGGAACCGCACGCGGCGGCCGACAGGCCGAGCCCGGCCACGAGCAGCGCGCCCATGGTCTCGCGGTAGCCGGATCTCCTCATCGCGCTGACCCTTCTGACGGGGAACGGAGCCGGTGGCGGTGCCCGTCCCGGCCTGGACGGAACGGCGCCGCGAGCGGTCGGCCGTCCCCTGGTGTGACCCACACGATAAGCACCATCGACATATGTCCGCAATATTTCAACATCTAATTGCAAGATAACGACTGAGTTACGTGAATCTTGTGAGGGCATGCAGAAGGGGTGGAACGGTGTCCCGTTCCACCCCTGTGAGCAGCCGTTCGTCCCGGCCGCCTACTTCCCGCCCCGGCCTCTCGGCCCAGCCTCTCTGCCCCCGCCGGGGGCGCCGCCGGGTTCCCGCCCCCGGGCCTCGGACGCGGTCCCCGGCCTCAGCCCCCCGTCCCGGCCCGCGCCGTCGAGGCGCGCACCACCAGCTCCGGCTCGAACAGGAGCTCGTCGGCGGGCACCACGGCCTTGTCGATCTGGGCGACCAGCAGCTCCACGGCCGCGCGGCCCATCGCGTCGATGGGCTGGCGCACCGTGGTCAGCGGCGGGTCGGTGCAGTTCATCATCGCCGAGTCGTCGTAGCCGATCACCGAGACGTCCCGGGGCACCGACAGCCCCGCGCGGCGCGCGGCCCTGATCACCCCGAGCGCCAGCACGTCGCTGGCGCAGACGATGCCGGTGACGCCCCTGCGCAGCAGGCGGGTCGCCGCCGCGTGCCCGCCCTCCAGCGAGAACATGGTGTGCTCCACCAGATCGGAGTCCCCCCCGGCCGACGCCATGAAGATCTCCAGCTTGCGCCGGGAGGGCACGTGGTCCCGGGGACCGAGCACCAGGCCGACGCGTTCGTGCCCGAGCGCCCGCAGGTGGCCCAGCGCCATCTCCGCGGCCACCACGTCGTCGGAGGAGACCTGGGGGAACCCCAGGTGCTCCACCGCCGCGTTGACCAGGACCGTGGGCAGGCCCCGCTCGTGGATCAGCCGGTAGTGCTCATGGGAGGCGTCGGCCTGGGCGTAGAGGCCGCCGGCGAAGACCACGCCCGACACCTGCTGCTGGAGCAGCAGGTCGACGTAGTCGGCCTCGGAGACCCCGCCCACCGTCCGGGTGCACAGCACCGAGGTGAACCCCTGCTGCGCCAGCGCGCCGCCCACGACCTCGGCGAAGGCGGGGAAGATGGGGTTCTGCAGCTCGGGCAGCACCAGCCCGACCAGACGGGCGCGGTCGCCGCGCAGCTGGGTGGGGCGCTCGTATCCGAGCACGTCGAGGGCGGTGAGCACGGCCTCCCGGGTCGCCTCCGACACCCCGGGCTTGCCGTTGAGGACGCGGCTCACCGTCGCCTCGCTCACTCCGACCTTCTTCGCCACATGTGCAAGTCGTCGCGTCATGCCGCAAATTGTACGATATTTCACGCAAATATTTGCGTGAACTTGCGTCGTCCGGCCGTCGACCACTTGCGCGCCGATCCGGTGCGGCCTCCCGGCAGGCGGCGAGCCTCACCGGCTCCGGCCCGCCGGACCCCGTCCGCTGCCGGACCCCGTCCGCTCCCGTGATCCACCGCCTCACCCCTCGCCGGAGGATCTGCGCAGCGACTCGCGCCGGGCCTCGAGCTCGTTGATCAGGTTCTCCTGCTCGTCGGCCAAGTTGATCATCTGCGCCCGCTCGTTGGCGTCCGTGGCGCCCAGCCCGCCGACCTGGTCGCGCATGGCCGCGACCTCCGCGCGCAGCCGCGCCAGCTCCTCGTCGAGCCTGCGCAGTTCTTCCCCGTTGCTCATCCGCTGTCCATACCCCGGGATGTCCCGGGATCACGCGGGCAGGGCCGCCCCGCAGCGTGCCGCCCGCGGGCGGCACGGCGCCCCGCGCCGCCGCCGCCCCGGAGGAGGCGGCCGGACGGGCGCCGTCCCCGGCCCGTCCCCGGACCTCAGATCCCGCCGCGGGGGTCCTCCGGGCCCTCCTCGTCCCCCGGCTCCCCCGGCCCCGTCCCGCTCTCCGACGGAGAGGGCGACGGCCGTCCCGGCTCCGGAGTCGTCGGCACCGGCGGCGGCGTCGGCTCGAACCTCGTCGGCGGCAGCGGCGCGGGAAACCGCTCGACCTCGTCTTCCGGGCGGAACGACTGCCAGAGCATCGCGGCCAGCAGCACCAGCAGGACGGACAGCACCGCCCCGGCCAGGACCACCGTCCTGAGGGTCTCCACCGCCGGCGGGGCCCCCCGGGAGGGCGGCGGCAGCGCGGGCGAGCGGTCGCCCACCCAGTGCGGCGCGAAGTCCGGGCCGTGCCGCTCGCCGATCAGCGTGCCGCGCACCAGCACCGGCTCCAGGAACCGCTCGGCCCCGGCCCGGTCCGGTTCGTACGGCGTGGCGACCCAGGGCGCGGCGCCGCCGTCCATGGCCAGCACCTGCGGGACGGCCTCGGTCACCGCCGTCCGGCCCCGCGCCGCCCTGGCCATCCAGCCCCGGACCCCGCGGCTGGCCGCCGCCTCGCGGATCGCCGTGACGAAGCGGTCCCTGGCCGCCGGGTCCTGCGCGGCGCCCCTGGTCAGCACCGCCAGCGAGACCGCCCGGCCGCCGGAGTCCTGCCCCAGGTAGACCAGCCCCGCGGGCCCGATCCGCAGGCGTGCCTGCAGGACGAACTGCCCGAGCCGGGGCGGGTCACCGTACTGGAGCGGACTGGCCACGCCTGCCATGAAAGCACACGGGAAAGCCGGCGGCGGCGATCACCTCTCGCGCAGGTGGGTATCAACCGGAAATGCGCACCACTCCAGCCATGCGGCAGAGCCCTCTGTTTGGTGGAATGTCACCATGACCGTCGCCGAGGAAGTTCCCAGCGAGACCGACGCCGGACTGCTGCGCGAGGCCCTGACCGAGGTCCGGCGGGTCATCGTGGGCCAGGACCACATGGTGGAGCGGCTGCTCGTGGCGCTGCTGGCACGCGGCCACTGCCTGCTGGAAGGGGTGCCCGGCGTCGCCAAGACCCTGGCCGCCTCCACGCTGGCCACCGTGGTGGGCGGCACCTTCGCCCGCATCCAGTTCACCCCCGACCTGGTGCCCAGCGACATCGTGGGCACCCGGGTCTACCACCCCTCCCGCGAGGCCTTCGACGTCGAGCTCGGTCCGGTCTTCGTCAACTTCCTGCTCGCCGACGAGGTCAACCGCGCCCCGGCCAAGGTGCAGTCGGCCCTGCTGGAGGTCATGGCCGAGCGCCAGGTCTCCCTGGCCGGACGGACCCACCCGCTGCCCAGGCCGTTCGTCGTGCTCGCCACCCAGAACCCGATCGAGTCCGAGGGCGTCTACCCGCTCCCCGAGGTCCAGCGCGACCGCTTCCTCTTCCGGGTCCGGGTCGGCCACCCCAGCGCCCACGAGGAGCTCGAGATCCTGCACCGGATGAGCGTCACCCCGCCCACGCCCAGGGCGGTCCTCGACCCGCAGCGGCTGTCCGCCCTGCAGGGGCTCGCCGATCAGGTCTCGGTGCACCAGCTGGTCGCCGACTACGTCGTCCGGCTGGTCATGGCCACCCGCTCGCCCGCCGAGTACGGCCTGGCCGGCCTGGAGGAGAACATCGAGATCGGCGTCAGCCCGCGCGCCACGCTCGGCCTGGTCGCCGCCGGCCGCGGCCTGGCCCTGCTGCGCGGCCGCGACTACCTGCTCCCCGACGACATCCGGGACGTGGCCGTGGACGTGATGTCCCACCGGCTGATGCTCACCTTCGACGCGCTCGCCGACGGGATCGACCCCGACGACGTGGTCCGGCAGATCCTCGCCGCCGTGCCCCCGCCGCTGGTGGTCTGGAACCAGGGCCCCCGATGACCCCGGTCCCCGAGCCGCGACGCTCCGGCGTCGCCATGAACACGGCCGAGCAGGCGCTCCGCAGACTGGAGCTGACCATCGTGCGGCGGCTGGACGGCCTGCTGCACGGCGCGCACCAGGGCCTGCTCCCCGGGCCCGGCAGCGAGGCCGGCGACAGCCGCGTCTACGTCCCCGGCGAGGACGACGTCCGCCGCATGGACTGGGCGGTGACCGCCCGGACCTCCGTCCCGCACGTCAGGGACCTCATCGCCGACCGCGAACTGGAGACCTGGGTGCTGGCCGACCTCTCCCCCAGCATGGACTTCGGCACCGCCGCCGTGGAGAAGCGGGAGCTGGTGGTCGCCGCGGTCGGCGCGATCGGGTTCCTCACCCGGCGGGTCGGCAACCGCTTCGGCGCCTACGTCCTGCACGACGAGTACGTCCACCGGATGCCCGCCCGCGGCGGCCGGCCCGCCCTGTACGGCCTGCTGCACTCGCTGATGGACGCGCCCCGGGGCCGTCCGGTCGCCGACGCCCCCGACCTGGCCGAGGGCATCGAGGTGCTGGCCTCGGCGCGGCGCCGGCGCGGCCTGCGGGTGGTGGTCTCCGACTTCCTGGACGCCGAGCCCGCCCTCGACCCCGACCTGGAGCTGCCCTGGGAGCGGCCGATGCGCCGCCTGGCCGCCCGCCACCAGGTGCTGGCCGTGGAGGTGATCGATCCGCGCGAGCTGGAACTGCCGCCCGTGGGACTGGTCAGCCTCGCCGACCCCGAGTCGGGACGGAGCCGCCGGGTCCGGCTCACCGCGAAGGTGCGCGCGGCCTACGCCCGGGCGGCGGCCGCGCAGCGGGAGGTCAACCGGATGGCGCTGCGCCGCTGCGGCGCGGCGCACCTGGTGCTGCGGACCGACCGCGACTGGGTGGCCGACATCGCGCAGTTCGTGCTGAGGCAGCGGCGCACCGCGCACCTGACGCACCGGCACCCGGCGGCGGGGGCGGCCCGGTGACCTTCCTGTCTCCCGCCTGGCTCTGGCTGTTCGCCGCGCTCGCGGCCCTCGTCGCGGCCTACGTGGCGGCCCAGTTCGCCCGCCGCCGCTACGCGGTGCGCTTCACCAACCTGCCGCTGCTCGACCTGGTGACGCCCTCCGGGCCGGACTGGCGCCGGCACGTCGCCCCCGCGCTGTTCCTACTGATGATGAGCCTGCTCGTGCTGTCCGCCGCCCGTCCGGCCGACGCGGTGCGGGTGCCCCGCGACCGGGCGACGATCATCATCGCGCTGGACGTCTCGCTCTCGATGGAGGCCGACGACGTCTCGCCCAACCGGCTCGCCGCGGCCAAGGAGGCCGCCCAGAAGTTCGTCCGCGACCTGCCGGAGCGCTTCAACGTCGGCCTGGTCGCCTTCGCCCGCTCGGCCGCCGTGGTCGTCTCCCCCACGATC
The DNA here is from genome assembly GCF_014647955.1 of Planomonospora antibiotica. NCBI lineage: Bacteria > Bacillati > Actinomycetota > Actinomycetes > Streptosporangiales > Streptosporangiaceae > Planomonospora > Planomonospora antibiotica. Next base: position 26,499 of record NZ_BMQE01000049.1, read on the forward strand.
GACCACCAGGCCGTGGCCACCTCGCTCGCCAACCTCAACACCCGGGCCGGCACCGCCATCGGCGAGGCGGTGTTCAGCTCCATCGACTCCATCCGCTTCTTCGACCAGCAGGCCGTCAGCGACCCCCCGCCTGCCGCGATCGTGCTGCTGTCCGACGGGGACAACACCTCGGGCCGGTCGGTGGCCGAGGCCGTCGAGTCCGCGGTCAACGCCCGCGTGCCCGTCTCCACGATCGCCTACGGCACCCAGGACGGCACCGTCTCCATCGACGGCAGGGAGGTGAACGTCCCGGTCAACAAGGCCACCCTGCAGACCCTCTCCCAGGGCACCGGGGGGCGCGCCTACGAGGCGGAGTCGGGCAGCGAGCTGCGGGCGGTCTACGAGCAGATCGGCACCTCCCTCGGCTACCGGACGGTCAACCAGGAGATCGGCCAGTGGTTCACCGTGGCGGGCGTGGTGACGGGCCTGCTGTTCGCCGTCTCCGCCCTGCTGCTGGGCTCGCGCATCCCCTGACCGCGCCGGGGCGCGCACCGGCCACCGGTGTGCGGAGCGCCGCGCCGGAGGCGGGACAATGGGCACGTGGCACATTACTTCCAGGAGCGCCCCGAGAGCGCCAGCCGGCCGGGCTCGGTCACGCTCGTCCTCCCCGACCTCCACCTGAGGCTGGAGACCGACAGCGGGGTGTTCTCCCCCGAGCGGGTCGACCAGGGCACCCGCATCCTGCTGGAGAGCGTGCCCCCTCCCCCGCCGGAGGGCGACCTGCTGGACCTGGGCTGCGGTTACGGGCCCATCGCGCTGACGATGGCCTCGCGCGCTCCCGCCGCGACCGTCTGGGCCGTCGACGTGAACCGCCGCTCCGTGGACCTGTGCGCCGCGAATGCCCGGACCGCCGGCCTTGACAAAGTAAGGTCAGTGCACGCCGACGAGGTCCCGGAGGAGGTCAGGTTCAGCGCCATCTGGTCCAATCCGGCGATCCGCATCGGCAAGGCCGCCCTGCACGAGATGCTGACGCGCTGGCTGTCGCGCCTGACCCCGGACGGCGCCGCCCACCTGGTGGTCCAGAAGCACCTGGGCTCCGACTCCCTGCAGCGCTGGCTCAACGAGCAGGGCTGGCCCACGACCCGTACGGCCTCCCGGTCGTCCTACCGGATCCTCCGGGTCGGGGCCCGGTGAGCACCGCCCGACCGGCGCGGAGCCGGCCGGCAGGCGGCGAGAGCACGACGACGAGACCCACGACCAGGAACGGTGAACGCCCCATGACCGCCAACCCGCGCAGGCAGCTGCGGCCGACCGACGTCAAGCGGCTCAACCGCACCTGGCGCAGGAACACCGAAGGCCGCCTCGCCCTGATCGTCGAGTCGGTGACCGGGCCGTTCAACATCGGCTCCATCTTCCGCACGGCCGCCGCCTTCGGGGCCGACCGCATCTGGCTGGCCGGCAACGCCACTCCCCCGACCAACCCCAAGGCGCAGAAGACGGCGCTGGGCACCGACCGGCTCGTCTCCTGGGAGGAGCCGGTCCCGGTGACGGAGGCCGTACGGGCCGCCAAGGCGGACGGGTTCCGGGTGGTCGCGGTGGAGCTGACCGGCGACGCCGTCCCGCTGCACGAGGCGGAGCTGTCCGGCGACGTGTGCCTGGTGGTGGGCAGCGAGGACCACGGCTGCTCCCCCGCGCTGCTGGAGGCCGCCGACGCCGTCTGCTACATCCCGCAGGTCGGCCGGGTCGGGTCCTTCAACGTCGGGGTCGCCACGGCGATCGCCGTGGCCGAGGTCCGCCGCAGGGAGTGGGCCGCCCTGGGGCCGGCCCGCGCCGCGGGACCGGAGTGACCGGAGCGGCCGGACCGGAGTGACCGGAGCCCCCGAGCGGCCGGATCGCGCCGGACGCGGTCGGGTGCTCCTCGGCGCGCCCCGCGTGCGACCGGCGTCCGGCTGGCGGCCGGCTGCTGCACTTCCGGTTGGCGTCCGACTCACGCAGGGTGCGTCCCGGACGCGTCACGCGCTCCTCAGCGCGTCGGCGAGCGGGCCCCGGCCGGTCACCGTGATCCGCCCGGCGGCCACGGCGTCCGCGACCGTCCGGACGTCCCGGGCGAGGGCGACGCAGGTGTCCGCGTCCGTGGCGAGCCGCACGTCGGCGGCCTCGGCCGGGCCGTCCCCGTAGGACGGCGGGTCCTGCCCGCCGAGCCGCAGGTGGAAGGTCCCCTCCTCCAGCGCGACCTCGACGACCCCGGCGCGCCCGCCTGCGACCCGCTCGAGCCGGTGCAGCAGGGGGACGGCGAACCAGTGCGCGCGGACGGCGTCGGTCGGGCTCCGCTCGGCGAGGCCGTCCGCACCCCAGGCCGCCAGCGCCGCCAGGACCGGCAGCAGGCCGCGGCCGCGCGGCGTGAGCTCGTAGACCGTGGCGGCGCCGGGCGGCGGCAGCCTGCGGCGGGTCGCGACGCCCTCGCGCTCCAGGTCCTTCAGCCGGGCGGCGAGCACATCGGTGCTCACTCCCGGCAGGTCGGCGTGCAGCTCGGTGTACCTGCGGGGACCGGCCAGCAGCTCCCGGACGACCAGCAGCGCCCACCGGTCGCCGACGGCGTCGAGTGCCCGCGCGATGGCGCAGTACTGGTCGTAGCTCCGTCGTGGCATGCCGCCACTCTAACGGTTGGACTTTCCAAGTGTTCACTTGGTAGAACCAAGTGACATCGCAGACGGCGGAGACGTGCACACGGATCGGGAGACCACCGCATGGAGTTCAGGCAGTCGAGCAAGCTGAACGGGATCTGCTACGAGATCCGCGGACCGGTCGTCGAGCACGCCGACGCCCTGGAGGAGGCAGGTCACAGCGTCCTCCGGCTGAACACCGGCAACCCGGCGCTGTTCGGTTTCGAGGCGCCCGAGGAGATCGTCCAGGACATGATCCGGATGCTCCCCAAGGCCCACGGCTACACCGACTCCCGGGGCGTGCTGCCCGCGCGGCGGGCGGTGGCCCAGCACTACCAGGAGCGCGGCCTGCCCGACGTGGACGTCGACGACGTCTACCTCGGCAACGGCGTCTCCGAGCTGATCTCGATGGCGGTCCAGGCCCTGGTCGACGACGGCGACGAGGTCCTGATCCCGGCCCCGGACTATCCGCTGTGGACGGCCGTGACCACCCTGGCCGGCGGGCGGGCCGTGCACTACCTGTGCGACGAGTCGGCCGGCTGGTACCCCGACCTCGACGACATGGCCGCCAAGATCACCTCCCGCACCAGGGCCGTTGTGATCATCAATCCCAACAACCCCACCGGCGCCGTCTACCCGAGGCAGGTCCTGGAGGGGATCCTCGACCTGGCCCGGCGGCACGGCCTGATGGTGCTGGCCGACGAGGTCTACGACAAGATCCTCTACGACGGCGCCGTCCACCACCACGTCGCGGCGCTCGCCCCCGACCTGGTGTGCCTGACCTTCTCCGGGCTGTCGAAGGCCTACCGGGTGGCCGGCTACCGCTCCGGCTGGCTGGTGGTGTCCGGCCCCCGCGAGCACGCCCGCGACTACCTGGAGGGCCTGACCATGCTGGCCTCCATGCGGCTGTGCCCCAACACCCCCGCCCAGTACGCCGTCCAGGCGGCGCTCGGCGGCCGGCAGAGCATCACCGACCTGGTCCTGCCGGGCGGCCGCCTGCGCGAGCAGCGCGACCTCGCCTGGGAGAGGCTCAACCGGATCCCCGGCGTCTCGTGCGTGAAACCGCAGGGCGCGGTGTACGCGTTCCCCCGCCTCGACCCCGAGGTGCACAGGATCGTCGACGACCAGCGGTTCGTCCTCGACCTGCTGCTGCGGGAGAAGATCCAGGTCGTGCAGGGCACCGGCTTCAACTGGCCGCGCCCCGACCACTTCCGCATCCTCACCCTGCCGCACGCCGACGACCTGGACGCGGCGATCGGCCGCATCGGCCGGTTCCTCGACGGCTACCGCCAGGCGTGACCCTGCCCGCCGGGCGCGGCCCCGCCGTCCGCCCCGGCCCCGCCGGGCGCGGTCCCCGGCGGGATCCGCCCCGGCGGTCACCGGGCCGGCGTCAGCCGCGGACCTTCGAGGAGCGGAAGAGCTTGGCCGCGAACATGACGACCACGGCCACCAGACCGATGATCAGGGCCCACTTGAGCAGGCCGAACAGAAGGCCCAGCACCGAGCCGAGCAGGAAGAAGGCGAGCACCACGGCCGCCACGATCAGCAGAATTCGTCCCATGTGCCCACCGTAGGCCGCGACGGGGCCGGGCGGCGGTCCCGCGGACCGAGATCAGGGACAAGCCAGGGTCGCCCCTCAGGGTCGCCCCGCCCGCCGTACGGGGCGGGACGGAGCAGGCGGCGGTCGGCCGCAGGCGCGGGCCGCCGGGACGCGGCCCGCGAGCCGTTCCCGGGGTCCGTTTGCTCTCACCTGGGCGGGTAGACGAGCCGCCGACATCCGTTCCCCGACAGGAGGAGAGCCCATCATGACGAACGAGAACCTGTGGAACTACCGTCCGGACGTCTACGGCGGCGACCGGACGCTGGACCTCATCGGTTTCGAGGTGCAGGCCCCCGACGGGGAGATCGGCCCCGTGGAGGAGGAGAGCACCATGGCGGACGACAGCTACATCGTCATCGACACCGGGTCGTGGATCTCCGACAGGAGCACGCTGCTGCCCGCCGGCCTGATCACCCGCATCGACCCGGTCGAGCGCACGGTCCACGTCTCCCCCACCAGGGAGGAGATCATGGAGGCTCCGCGGTTCCACGGCGCCGAGACCGGCGCGCCCCGCTCCCGCGAGCGGCTGGGCGCGTACTACGTCCACCGTCTCGTGGAGCGGACCCCGGCCGGGTGAGGGCGTCCTGCCCCGCCGGTCCCGGCCGGTCGCACGCCGCCACGAGACGACGTGCGGCCGGCCGGGACCGGGCGGGCGGCGACCGCTGCGGCCGCCGGGCTCCGGGCACCCGGTCCGGGCGGCCGGAGCCGGCCGGGGTCAGTCCAGCGCGTGCCGCCCGCCGACGAGCGGGAGCGTCACGGAGCTGTCGCCCGGTTTGACCTCCACCCGGGTCCCGGCGGGCAGGCGGAGGGTGAAGTCGCGGTCGGTGGAGATCAGCACGACGCCGATCCGGTGCCCGGCCTTGACGATGTGGTCGCTCGGCTGCAGGTCGAAGCGGAAGTCGTAGAACCGGCCCTCGCGCAGCAGTTCGGTCCTGGATGCGGAGTGCCGGTTGCGGACGTCCAGCCAGCCCCGAGTGATGATCTTGAAGGGGGCGGTGGCGGTGACGTGCTCGGCCAGCCGGGCGCAGCCGGTGTCGCCGGGGACGCCCTGGCCGTAGCAGACCGGGGTGGCGCCGTAGGCGACCTGGCCGTAGGCGCGGGCGTCGGTGCCGTAGTCGACCAGCAGCGCCGTCAGGTACGGCGAGCGGCCGCCGGAGAACGCCGCCTTAACCGAGATCTCCGGTGTGCCGGAGAGCCGTGCGTCCTTCGCCAGCGGCGCCGACAGGTACGCCAGGCGGTTCGGGTCGGCGGCCGTCTCGTTCTCGGCGAGCTGCTCGGCCGTGCGTGTGGGAGCATCCGCGAAGGACTCGGTGGACCTCTCCGCGCGGCCGTGACGCGGACTCAGCGTTCCGGTGCCACCGTCCTTCCCCGCGGTCAGCGCGAGGCGCACGTCGCGGGTGCCGGGCAGCGGCCAGGCGGCGTGCCGCGCCCACTGGCCGGGACCGTGCTCGACGTCGGCCTGCGGCTCGTCCATGATCCCGTTGCGCAGGCCGTACAGGTGGAAGTCGAACCAGCGGTGCAGCTGGCGCAGCCACTCGGCGTTGCGCCCGGCGAAGTTGAACGGGTTGAAGTGCGCGCCCTGGTGCAGCCAGATCTTGCGCGGCACGCCGCGCTTCGCCAGCGCGTCCCACCACTGGACGGCCTGCCCGGTCTTGACGTTCCAGTCGTTGAGGCCGTGCACCAGGAACACGCTCGCCCGGACCTTGCGGACGTCGTTCAGGTAGTTGCGCTCGTCCCAGAAGCGGGAGTAGTCGCCGGTGACGCGGTCCTGGTCGCGCTCGATGGCGTCCATCAGCCCGCCGCACACCTCCTGACCGCTCTCCCGGGTCAGCACGTACCGGGCGAGCACGTCGGCGTCCTCGCCCTGGTAGCCGCCGGGGGCGACGACGCCGCCGCCTGCGCGGTAGTAGTCGTACCAGGAGGAGATGGCCGCGATCGGCACGATGGTCTTCAGGCCCCTGACCCCGGTGGCGGCGACGGCGTTGGGCAGGGTGCCGTTGTAGGAGACGCCGATCATGCCGACGTTCCCGGTGGACCAGTCGGCCCGCACCTCGTTGCCGGCCGCGTCGAAGCCCTTCGCCCGGCCGTTCAGCCAGTCGATCGCGGCCTTCGGCCCGGCGGTCTCGTTGGGCAGGCCGGTGGTCGGGCAGCCGGTGGCCCGGCCCGAGCCGAGGTTCTCCACCAGCGCGACCGCGTAACCGCGCGGAACGAAGAAATTGTCGTAGTAGCCCGGGAAGGGACCGGCGGCGGCGCGGGCGGCGGCCGGGTCCTCGGCCTGGCCGAACATCTGCTCGCGCAGGTCGTTGAACTTGTTGCGGCGGTACTCCATGCCGGCCGGGTCGGAGCCGTCGAGGTCGACGACGTGGTTGTCCACGTCGTTGCCGCCCGCGTAGTAGGGGCTGGCCTCCATGATGACCGGGACCTTCAGCCCGGTGGCGGTCGCCGCCGGGCGCATGATGTCGACGGCGACCCGGTCGGGGCGGCCGTCGGCGTCGCTGTCGGTTCCGGCGACCTCCACGAACACGGTCTCGGTCAGGGCGTCGGCGCGGGAGTGGACGGGCTGGGTCTCGCCGTTCTCGATCGGCGTGGACGGCAGGGGCGGCGGTGCGGGGGTGGATGACGCCGACGCGGCGGGTGCGGTCGCTGCCGGCAGGGCGCCTGCGGGTACGGCCACTGCCAGGGCGAGCAGGAGATGTTTCCATCTGGTCATGGGGGTTACTCCGAAAGCCGATGGAGATTTGACGACTGCCGTCAATCTCCTCGAACGGATCTTCTCTCGCAAGATCCAGGGTGTAACGAATCAAATGCCGCTTGGGGTTTTCCCGTTACATCGCGTCCTCGGGGAGTCCATGGCTTCCACAGCGGAACAGTCGCGGCGAATGCGGCCCGGCCGACCGGGCATGGAGGTCGCGGGCGACGGCCCATTCGGCACGCTCGCCGTCATGCAGAGACTGGTGCCCCCTGGCTCGGTCCGGGCTGCTGCTGCCGGCGCGGGCGGGAACGACGGTCGAAGGACAGGGTTCATTTCCTCTCGCTGCGGGAGAAGTGCCGGCTGGTGGGGACCAGGGCGGCCACCGCGGGGGCCAGGAAGCACACCAGAGCGCAGCCGGCCAGGACATCGGCGGCTGGAGCGCCCGGCGGATCGCACGGCGGGTCGCCTTCGTCGAGCAGTCCGCCGACTCCGACAGCGACCTGCGCTCCGTGGGCTGCGCAACGTGGCGGGTAGACCCGGATAGGGAACGGCAAATCTCGGGGGAGATGAGATCCGTGGCCACAACAGATCACATCCACAACGCCCGGCGGCTGCGGGCGCTGCACGCCACCGGCCTGCTGGAAGCGGACGAGGCGCCGGTGCTGGACCGGGTGACGCGGCTGGCGGTCCGGTGCCTGCACGTGCCGACGGCGATGGTGTCGCTGATCGACGCCGACCGCCAGGTCGTCGTCAGCGCGGCCGGGCCCGACGAACCCGACCGCCACGGGCAGGCGCCCCTGTCACAGTCCCTGTGCAGGCACATCGTGGCCACCGGCGCGCCGCTGACCGTGCCCGACGCCCGCGCCGACGAGCGCTGGCGCGGGATCGAATCCCCCGGGGACGGGCACCCGGCCTCGTACGCCGGGATGCCGCTGCGGGCCGGTCCCGCGCAGGTGCTGGGTGTGTTGTGCGTGATCGACGACCGGCCCCGGCAGTGGAGCAGCGAGCAGCTGAGCATCCTGGAGGATCTGGCCGCGCTGGCCGAAGCCGAGATCGCGGTGCGGCTGGCCCGGACCGAACCATCCGAGCCGTCCGGGCAGCGGGAGGGCGTGCAGGCGGTGCTCGACCGCGTGCCGGAGCCGATCGCCCGCCTGGACGCCGCCGGGGCGGTGACGGCGTGGAACAGCGCGGCTGCGCACCTGTTCGGCCGCCCGGTCGCCGAGGCCGTCGGCCGGCCGCTCAGCGAGCTGGTCAGCCCCGAACGGCTGCGCGGCGACTGCGAACGGGTCCTGCGCGGGCTCTGCGACGAGGAGGGTCCGGCCCAGCAGGCGCAGCGGCTGGAACTGACCTGCGCCGACCGCTCGGGGCGGGAGTTCCCCGCCGAGATGATCGCGCAGGCCCGCACCGGGCGCGACGGGACGCACTGCCACGTGGTGCTGCACGACATCGGCGACCACCACGAGGCCCGGCGCCGCCTCGAAGACGAGCCCGTGTTCTGGCGGGCGCTGGTGGACAGCCTGGACGTGCGGGTCGGCGCCTGCGACAGCGACGGGCGGATGATCGTGGTCAACCAGCCGCTGCGCCAGACCCGCACACAGGAGCGCGACCTGCACGTCCTGGAGCTGGGCGAGGCCTTCGGGCTATTGGCCGCCGACGGGCGCACCCCGCTGCGCGGCGCCCGCGTGCCGCTGGCGCGGGCCCTGGCCGGCGAACACGTCGACGGCCAGCAGATCGTCATGCGGCCGGCCGATCGAGACCGGCGACGGGCGCCGGTTGGGCGCGGTGGTGACCCTGGACGACATCACCCGCCGGCACCGGGCCGAGGTGCTGCGCTCGGCTCAGCACGCCGCGGCGCAGGTGCTGGCCGACGCCGCCTCCACCCAGGAGGCCGCCGACGGCGTGGTCGCCGCCGTCACCGACGCCCTGGACTGGACCTGCGGCGAGTACTGGCAGGTCGACGAGGACCAGGCGTCCATCGTCCGCGTCGGCTCCTGGAGCCGGCCCGGCCGGGACCTGTCGGTCTTCACCGGCGACCAGCCGGTCGCATTCCCCCGCGGCAAGGCGCTGCCCGGAGTGACCTGGGAGCGTGGCGAGCCGATCTGGATCGCCGACCTGGCGAGCGACCCTTGCGAGTTCTCCCGCAAGCCGGCCGCGATGGAGGCGGGCCTGCGCTGCGTCCTGGCCCTGCCGGTGCGCAGCGGCGGCCACGTGCTGGGCGTGCTGCTGTTCGCCACCGACCACCCCCAGCCGCCCGATGAGGACCTGGTCGACCTGCTGGACGGTGTCTGCGCCCACCTGGGCCGCTACATGGAGCGCCGCCGCGCCGAGGAGCTCGCCGTCGCCCTGGCCGAGAGCCGCCGCCAGTTCGACCGGATCATCAACCAGCTCACCGACAAGGCCTGGACCGTCGAGATCCGGCCCGACGGCACCGCCCGCCCCGTCTACGTCAACACCGAGCACACCACCGTGTTCGGCGGACGGCTGCACCTGGATCCCGACGACGACTTCATCGCCGTCATGCTGCGTTTCGTCCACCCCGACGACCACGACGCCTTCCGCGCCTACTGCACCGAGCTCATCACCGGGGAGCGGGCCGAGCTGGAGTACCGGCTCATCGGCCTGGACGGCGTCACCCGCTGGATCTGGAGCCGGGGCGCCCCCCGCCGCGAAGGGGAGCGGCTGCTGGTCGACGGCATCTCCAGCGACGTCACCGAGCGCCGCCGGATCGCCGAGGAGCGCGAACACCTGCTGGCCCAGCAGCGCCAGCAGATGGAGCGGCTGCGGCAGCTGGACGCGATGAAGGACGACCTGATGGCGATGGCCAGCCACGAGCTGCGCAACCCCATCGGGATCATCCGCAGCTACGCCGAGATGCTGAGCGAGACTCCCGGCCTGCCCGAGGAGTACCGCACCTTCATCGAGGCCATCGACCGCAAGAGCGAGCACCTGCAGAACCTGGTGGACGACCTGCTGGACCTGGCCCGGCTGGACGCCGGCCGGGTGGTCGTGGACGCGCGCCCGGTGTGGCTGACCGGGCTGGTCCGCCAGGCCGTCGACGAGCACCAGGCGGTCGCGGCGGCCAAGCGGATCACCCTGACCGCTGAGCTGACGCACCACCTGCACGTGCACGCCGACCCGGTCCGGCTGCGCCAGGTGCTGGACAACCTGCTGTCGAACGCGATCAAGTACACGCCCGACGGCGGTGCCGTCACCGTCACCGCCGGCCACGACACCGGCGGGGAGAATCGGCAGGACGGACACGAGCGCGAGAGCGCGGTCACGGTGACCGTCACCGACACCGGCATCGGCATCCCGGCCGAGCAGTACGAGCAGCTGTTCACCCGGTTCTTCCGCGCCTCCACCGCGCGGGCGGCCGGGATCAAGGGCACCGGGCTGGGCCTGGCCATCACCAAGGCGATCGTGGAGGCGCACGGCGGCGCCGTCACCGCAGCACCCCGCGAGAACGGCGGCACGGTCTTCACCGTCCGCCTGCCGGCCGACCCGTCGGCACCGCGGTGAACCAGGCCGGCCCTGGCCGTCACCGGCTCTTTGCCCCTGCGGCCGGGATGACCGCGGCCGAGTCGATTCGCCTGCAGCAGCTCCCGCGTTCGGCTGTTCTCCATGCGTTGACGGGCCGGGCCCCGTCAGGTCGCACCCTGCTGGTCGTGGTCGCGCAGCATGCGCATGACCGTCACGGCCGAGGGGTGACGGCCCCTTTTTCGCCCCGCTGGTGATGACGAGCAGGGCGGCGATGTCGCACAGGCTGAGGTCCTGGCCGCCAGACGACAACGCGCAGATTGAAGATCAAGCTCAGGTGTGGGCGGTGAACCACTCCACCAGGGGCCGCAGGTCGCGCCAGGCGTCGCGGACCGCGGACAGCGCCTGCTTCCCGGTGGCCTTCGTCACGGGGAAGCGCTTCTCGGCGCCCAGCGATCTGTAGCGGAGCAGCCCGATGCGCGGGTGGTCGGCCGAGTAACCGCGCGGCCGGGTCTTGACCTTCTCCCCCACCAGCGAGAACCCCTTGCCGACCAGCCGGTCGACGATCTTCTGCAGTTCGGGGCCCGACGTGCCGTCGTCGGCGGCCGCCCGGAAGCGGCCGACCTCCTCGGAGGCGAAGGGGTGGAAGCCGGCGCCCGCGAACAGGCCGTCGGCGGCGAGCTGCAGGTAGTAGCCCGCATGGCCCTCGCCTCCGACGGTGGCGCCCTGACTGGTCTTGTAGGGCGTCTTGTCCTTGCTGAACCGCGTGTCGCGCTGCGGCCGGAACAACTTGGCCGGTCCGAACTCCCCCTCCAGTTCCTCCAGCAGCGCCTGGAGCGGCGCGCGCACGGCGCTGTCGTAGTCGGCCCTGCGGGCGCGCCAGTGTTCGCGCGTGTTCTCGCCCTCCAGCTCCTTGTAGAAGTCGAAAGCCTTGCGCGGGATGCCGTCGAAGGCCACCGGTTCCTCCTTTCACCGGGAATCACACCAGGGCGGCGAAGCGCTCGACGACCTCCGCGGCCTGGGCGGCGTTCAGGCGGGGGTCGCACGCGGTACGGTAGCGCGGCAGCTCGGGCGGCCGCCAGAACGGCCTGGGCGCGGCGATGCACTCGGTGACGTCCTCGGGCGTCATCTCCAGGTGCATCCCGGCCGGATGCCTCCGCTGGACCCGCATGACGCGGACGAATGTCACGATCTCCTCCAGGATCGCCTCCATCGGCCGGGTCTTGGGTCCGGCGCCCATGCGCATCGTGTTGCCGTGCATGGGATCGCACAGCCACACCACCGGCCTGCCCCGCCGGGTGACCTCACCCACGATCTCCGGCAGGAGACTGCGCGCACGGGCCCCGCCCAGGCGGACGATGAACACCAGCCTGCCGTCCCTGCCGTCGGGGTTGAGCAGGCGGCTGAGCCGCACGGCCTGCGCGGGGGTGGTGCTGGGCCCGATCTTGACGCCGACGGTGTTGGAGACGGAGCGGGCGAAGGCGACGTGCGGACCGTCGGGCCGGCGGGTGCGGTCGCCGATCCACACCGAGTGGGCCGAGGCGGCGTAGCCGCCGCGCATCAGCGGATGCTCGTAGTCCAGCAGCAGGGCCTCGTGGGAGACGCAGGCCCGTTCGAGCGGCGGGCGTCCGGTCCAGGAGTCGCGCACCACCTTCAGCACCCGCTCGGCGCACTCGTAGGCGCGCAGCAGCCGGGCCGGGTCGGGACGGCGGGCGCCCGGTTCACCGGCCGGGCTGTTCACCGCGTCGCCCCGGTAGGACGGGACGAGCGTGCCGTCGGGCATGCGCTCGTAAGGAGCCGAGCGCGGCTTGCCGTACTGCCCGGCCAGGCGGCCCAGCGGCACGGCGAGCGAGCCGGTGGCGGACCGGATCGCCGCGGCCAGGCCGTACAGCTGGGCCAGCTTGGCACGCACCTCGGCCGGGCCGGACTCGCAGAAGCGCTCGGCGCAGTCGCCGCCCTGCAGCAGGAATCCCTCACCCCGGCCGACACGGGCCACCGCCTCGATGAGCCGGTCGCACTCTCCTGCGGTGACCAGCGGAGGCATCGTGTGCAGGGTCCTGGTGACGCGCTCGAGCAGCGCCGGGTCTCCCCAGTCGGGTTGCTGTGCGGTGGCGGCGGTCACGGCGCCTCGCTCCTGAGCCGGGCCTTGTCGACCTTTCCGACCGGGGTGAGCGGCAGGCTCGGCACGACGGCCACCCGGTCGGGGATCTTGTAGGCGGCCACGCCGCGCTCGCGCATGAACGCGTCGATCTCCCCGGGGGTGGGCGGCTCGCCGCGGGCGACGATGTAGGCGCAGGTGCGCTCGCCCAGGTAGGGGTCGGGGACCGGGACCACGGCGGCGGCCAGCACGCGCGAGTGGGCCAGCAGGTGTTCCTCGACCTCCTCGGCGGGCACCTTGTCGCCGCCGCGGTTGATGACGTCCTTGATCCGGCCGCAGACGACCAGGTGGCCGGTCCCGGTACGGCGGGCCAGGTCGCCGGTGCGGAAGAAGCCCTCGGCGGTGAACGCCCGCGCGTTGTGCTCCTCCGCGCGGAAGTACCCCCTGATGGTGTACGGCCCGCGCACCAGCAGCTCGCCGACCTCGCCCGGGGGCAGTTCGTCGCCCTTCTCGTCCACGATGCGGACCTCGTCGTGCTCCGACAGCGGTCTGCCCTGCGCGGTGGCCAGCAGTTCGGGCGGATCGTCCGGAGGGCTCTGGCTGAGCAGCCCCTCGGCCATGCCGAACGACTGCTGCACGCGGCCCAGGCGTTCACCGACGTCGCGGGCCAGCTGCGGGCTGACGCCGGCGCCGCCCACCTGCACCAGTCGCAGGCTGGACAGGTCGTGCGGGCTCCACGAGGCGGCTTCCACCCACAGCAGCGCCAGCGACGGCACCAGTCCCGTGACGGTGACGCGCTCGCTCTCGATGAGCGGGAAGGTGTCGTCGGGGCTGGGCGTGGGGCTGAGCACGACGCGGCCGCCCGCGTGGAGCGTGCCGAGCACGCCGGGACAGCCGAGCGCGTAGTTGTGCGCGATGGGGAGTGCGGCCAGGTAGACGTCGTCGGGGCCGAAGCGCGCGTTGGCGGCGCTGAGCCGGATGTTGCACAGGTAGTCGTCGTGGGTGCGCGGGATGAGCTTGGAGCGCCCGGTGGTCCCGCCGGACAGCAGGAAGAGCGCCACGTCGCCCGGCTCGGGCCGCTCCAGTTCGGCCGGTTCGGCGTACAGGGACGCCAGGGGTGTGAACTCCTCCGGCTCGCCGGCCACGACGACGTGCTCGGGGCCGCTGATCCGGCGGGCCAGCTCGCGGTGGTCGAAGCCCTGGTGGACGGCCGGGATGACGTAGGCGACGGCCTCGGTCTGGGCGGCCAGGTGGCCGATCTCGTCACGGCGGTGCGGCGGCAGCGCCAGCACCGGGGCGGCGCCGAGCGTGAACAGCGCGAAGAGCGTGTCGATCAGGTCGGGGGTGTTCGGCAGTTGCACGATCACCCGGTCGCCGCGCCGTACGCCCAGGTCGTGGAAGCCGGCGGCCAGACGGGCCGCGCGGACGGCGAGCTCGCGGTAGCTGCGGCGGACACCGCCGGACACCAGCGCGGTGCGCTCGCCGTGGGCGTGCAGCAGGGTGTCCAGGGTCTGGCCGCTCCACAGCCCGAGCTCGCGGTAGCGCCGGGCGGTCTCGGCGGGCCAGGGTACGCATCCGGGAATCATCCGGTCCTCCTCACGGTGCGATCCGCGCCATGTGCCAGTCCGCGCCCTGGCGGCGGTAGCGGAAGCGGTCCTGGATCTCGTCGGCCCTGCGCTGCCAGAACTCCATCTCCATCGGCGTGAGCCGGTAGCCGCCCCAGTGGGTGGGGCGGGGGATCTCCTGACCGGTGAAGCGGTCGCGCTGGGCGTCGAAGCGCTCGCGCACGACCCGCCGGTCGTCGATCTCGGCGTGCTGGTCGCTGCTCCAGGCCAGCAGCTGGATCGAGCGGGGCAGGGTGGCGAAGTGGGCGTCGGACTCCACGTCGCCCAGCCGGTCGACCGGGCCCTCGGCCCTGACCTGCCGGCCCTTGTCGAGCCAGCCGAAGCACAGCGCGGCCACCGGGTTGACCGCGGTGTCGGCGGCCTTGCGGCTGGCGTGGTTGGTGAAGTACACGAAGCCGTGATCGACGTAGGCCACGTCGATCCAGCGGGCCGAGGGGCGTCCGCGATGGTCGGCGGTGGCCAGCACGGCAGAGGTGGACATCTGGGGGTCGGCCGCCCGCCGTTCCTCCTGCCAGAGCAGGAACTGACGCAGGGGGTCGGCCGCTAACCGGGTCAGCATTCCCTCTCCCTACCATTCTCTCGCCTTTTTAATCACATTGCCTATAATCGACTCCATGCAAGAAGCCGCGCATGCACTCGTCGCCCGCCACCGGGAGATAACGACCCCCCGGACATTCCGTCTGCTCGGCATGGAGTGGGATCTCCTGCCCGGCGTCTACGCCCCTCATCTGTCGCAGTCCTCCGCGCTCTACGCCGAATGGCTGCCCTATCCGCTGTACGGCTCCTTCTGCGAGGTCGGCAGCGGTACCGGCTACGTCTCGGTGCTGGCCGCGCTGCGCGGCTGCGCCTCGGTGACCGCCCTGGACGTCAGCGGGGCCGCCGCGGAGAACACCCGGCTCAACGCCGGGCGCCACGGCGTCGCCTCGGTCGTCCGCGTCGCCTGCGGCGACATGTTCGATCCTCTGACCTGCGACGACAAGTTCGACGTCATCTACTGGAACTCCAATTTCGTCGAGGGCGAGCCCGCCGACGCGCTGGAGCGCGCCTTCTTCGACCCCGGTTACGTCACGCACGCCGCCTTCTTCCGCGGCGCCGCCGCGCACCTGGAGGCGGGCGGCCGACTGCTGCTGGGGTTCACCGACCTCGGCGACGAGCGCCGCGTGCACGCGCTGGCGGCCGAGCACGGCTGGCGGGCCGCACTGCTGCGCGCCGCGAAATGCGCCGCCGGGAACGGGCACATCGAATACCGGCTCCTCGAATTCACGCGAGCCGGGTGAATGTTTTCCCCGGGCCTTCGGAAGGCCCGGGGAATTCATTTCAAACGACGCACGGCGAGGGGCAGGAAAACGGCGGTCGCGCCCACCGCCCAGGCCGCGGTGAAAAGCACGGGCAGCAGCACCGGACCGCCGCCGGACAGCCCGGTGAGCGCGTCGCACGCCAGCGACAGCGGATTGGCCCGCACCACCGGCTGCAGCCAGCCGGGGAACTGTTCGACCGGCACGAACCCCGACGACAGGAAGAGCAGTAGCGTCACCGGCGTGTTGAGCGCCCCGCCGACCGCCTGCTCGCTGGAGGCCGACGTCGCCACCGCGACCGCCGGCCACAGGAAGATCCAGGCGAACAGCGCGACGACCCCGAAGAACCCCAGGACGGCCTGCGGCCCCTGGGTGAAGCGGAACCCCGCCAGGTGGGCGACGGCCGTGGTGGCCGCGGCGACCAGCACCGCCCGCACCAGGTCGCCGGTGATCCGGCCGGCGAGGATCGAGATCCGGCCGATGTCCATGGCTCTGAACCGGTCCACGATGCCGCCCCGCAGGTCGGTGAAGAATCCCAGCCCGGTGCCGACCGCGCCGTAGGCGGCGCTGAACAGCACGATGGCCGGAGCCAGCCGGTCGATGTACCGGCCGTGGACGGCCTGGTCGACCAGCTCGCCGAAGACCAGCAGCATGAGGAAGAGCAGGATCAGCGGGAACAGCAGCGAGTCGGCGACCAGTTGCGGGCTCCTGGCGAAGCGCCGCAGCGTGCGACCGGCCAGCAGGCCCGTCTCGGTGATGGTGTTCATGTCGCCCTCCTGAACGCGTGGACCGCCGCGACCGAGAAGACGGCCAGCAGCCCGGCCAGCCACGCCGCCGCCTTCAGCACCGGCCCGGCCGTCGGGCCGCCGTCTGCCAGCGCGCGCAGCGCGTCGAGCACGGCGGTGACCGGCTGGTGGCGCACGAACGGCTCGATCCAGGCGGGGAAGGCGTCGGCGGGCACGAAGGCCGAGGAGATCATCAGCGGCGGCAGGTAGAGGACGTGCAGCGTGGAGGAGACCGTCTCGGGATCGCGCGAGACCAGCCCGAGCGCGCTGGTGCCGGCCGACACCGTGAGCGCGAAGGCCACCGCCAGCGCGACGAAGCCCAGCGCGGCCGGAGTCCCGGCCTGGAACCGGAAGCCCACCGCGTAGCCGGTCACCACGATCACGGCGATGGCCAGCAGCGCCCGGAGGCCGTCGGCCGCCAGCCGACCCGCCACGACCGCGCCGCGGCTGATGGCCAGCGACCGGTAGCGGGCCAGCATGCCGCTCCGCCGGTCGGCGGCGAAGGAGAAGGCGGCGCCGATCGCCACGGAGAACATCCACTGCACGATGATCGCCGGCGGCAGGAACTGGGCGTAGTCGATGCCGCGGGTGCGCAGCAGGTTGCCGAACAGCGCCAGGAACCCGAACACGAAGACGACCGGGAAGACCACCATCGTGCTGACGGTGTCGGCCGCCGAGGTGCGCCGGAGGTCGCGCCCGGCCAGCAGCAGCCCCTGGGCGAAGAGATTGCCCAGGCCCGCCTCGGTGGAGGAGGCCGCCCCGGTGGAGGCCGTCATGAGCCGGCCTCCTTCCGCTCCTGCTCGCGCCGCCGTCCGGACCTCCGGCCCGTCAGGGCGAAGAAGACCTCGTCCAGCGTGGGGCGGCGCAGCCGGATGTCGTCGGCCTCGATCCCGGCCTCCCGCAGCGCCGCGACGACGTCGGCCAGGGTGTCGGGGGCGGCGCCGCGCACGGTGACCGTGCCGCCGGACTCCTCCACGCCCTCCAGCCGCTCACGCAGCGTGCGGAGCACCTGCTCGCGCGGCTCGGCGACCACCTCGCAGACCTGCCCGCCGACCCGTTTCTTCAGTTCGGCCGGCGTGCCCTCGGCGACCACCCTGCCGTCGTCGACGAGCACGATCCGGTCGGCCAGGCGGTCGGCCTCCTCCAGGTACTGGGTGGTCAGCAGCAGCGTGACGCCCTCCTCGCGCAGCCCGGTCACCACGTCCCACATCTCCCGGCGCCCGGCCGGATCCAGCCCGGTGGTCGGCTCGTCCAGGACGACGACGGGCCGCTTGACCACCAGGCTGGCCGCCAGGTCCAGGCGGCGGCGCATGCCGCCGGAGTAGGACGCGACCCGCTGGTCGGCGGCGGCGTCCAGGCCGAAGGCGGTCAGCAGCTCCCCGGCCCGCGCGGCGGCCGCCCGGCGGTCCAGTTTGAGCAGCCTGCCGAACAGCACGAGGTTCTGCCGCCCGGTCAGCACGTCGTCGACCGCCGCGAACTGGCCGGTCAGCGCGAGGGACGCGCGGACGCCCGCCGGATCGCGGGCGACGTCGTGCCCGGCGACCGAGGCGCGGCCGCCGTCCAGCGGCAGCAGCGTGCTCAGGCAGTTGACCACCGTGGTCTTGCCCGCGCCGTTGGGGCCCAGCAGTCCCACCACGGCGCCCGGCTCGACGGTGAACGACACCTCCTCCAGGGCCGTCTTCTCACCGAAGACCTTGCGGAGGCCCTCGACCTCGACTCCGCCCGCATCCATGTGCGCCACCTCCTGAGACGTCCGTGCCCGTCAGTCCTCCGGCTTCACCGGGGTCTGCTGGTGGAAGACGAGCTTCCAGGCGTTCCCGCTGCGCTCGTAGACGCTGGCCATGTAGATCTGGAAGGAGAGGTCGGTCCCCTTGAGCCGGATGGTGGCCCGATAGGTGATCAGCCCCGCCTCGGTGCCGAGAGCCAGCGTCCTGACGTCGTCGAGTGTGTACTCCTCGAAGGGCGATTTGTTGGCTTCGATGTCGTCGGCCAGCTCGTGACCGGTCTGCAGGCCGTCGGGCTCGACGCAGATCGTCCGGTCGGTGACCAGCTCGCGGTAGAACTCGCCGTTGCCGACCGCGATGGCGGCCCAGCCCTTCTCCTCCAGCTCGCGCAGTTCCTTGTCGAGATTCACGCGGTCGTCCTTTCCTTCAGACGGATGTTCTCTACGGGGTGGAGGGCCGCCCGCCGGGCAGGCCGCAGAACAGCAGCACCTGCTCGACCAGCTGCTCCTCCCGTGGCACCAGGTAGAAGTGGTCGCCGGAGAAGACCCGCAGCCGGAACGGGCCCGTGGTGTGGCGCTCCCAGGCGGCGGCCTCCTCGCGGTCCACCTCGGGGTCGGCGTCGGAGACGCACGCGCACACCGGGGTGCGGACCGGCCGCAGGCCGCGGGGCCGGTGGGTCTCGATGAGCCGGTAGTCGGCGGCCAGCGTGGGCAGGACCAGCTCGCGCAGCGCCGGGTCGTCCAGGACCTCCTCGCTGGTGCCGCCCAGCCGCCGCAGATCCGCCAGCAGCGCCTGCTCGCCCCCCCGGTGCACCTCGGTACGGCGCAGCCGGTCGGGTGCCGGGCGGCCGGAGACCACCAGCCCCGCCAGCGGGCCGTCCAGCTCGGCCTCCAGCCGCAGGACCGTCTCGTGCGCGACGGCGGCGCCCATGCTGTGGCCGAACAGGGCCGTGGGGACCCCGGCCAGCGGACGCAGCGCGGCCGCCGCCGGCCCGGCCAGCTCGTCCATGGTCCGGGCGTGGGGTTCGCGCACCCGGTCCTGGCGGCCGGGGTACTGCACGCCGTACAGCTCGACGCCCTCCGGCAGGCGGGCGCCCCACGTCCTGAAGAAGCCGGCCGCGCCGCCCGCGTGCGGGAAGCACACCAGGCGCAGCCTGGGCACGTCCTGGACGCGCAGCGGCCGCAGCCACTGCTCGCGCCGCCCGGTGGTCGTGATGGTCATTCCGGCTCCTCCTCCAGCTCCGTTCTCGCGGCGGCGATCAGCTCGTCGGCGGGCATGGGACGGGGCGGCGGGCCCGACAGCCGCTCGGGGAAGCCCAGGGCGGCGGCCGTCGCCTGCCAGACCGTGCTGACGGCCAGCTGGTACTGCCCCGCACGCAGCGGATCGACTCCGTCACACGCCGCCGTCCACGTTCCCATGATCGCCCGGTGGGCCCCTTCCGGCCACATGGTCGCGAGAATCTCCCGGTATGTCGGGGTCTCTGCGGGGCCGATGACACCGGCGGCGGGCAGGTCGAGGCCGGGATCGGCGGCGGCGTCCAGCCGGGTGGTCTTCCTGGCCTCGGCGGGCAGGTACGGGCGCGGCGACCACAGCACCGGGCCGTGGGTGCCGGCCAGCGTGAGCGTGCCGCCCTCGGCGCCGATGGTGACGCGGTGCAGCAGGTGGGCGTGGTTGTCGGGGTCGGCGGGGTGCAGCTGGTTCTGCACCCGCAGCGTGCAGGGGATGCCCGCCAGCATGCCGTCGATCGTGCGGAACGGGCCGGCGCCGGTGGGCGGGGGCAGGTCGAAGGGCCGCAGCCCGCCCAGCGCCCGGCCCAGGATGTCGAACAGGTGGTAGGAGACCTGCACGCCGCAGGCGGCCTCGACGTACACCGGCCGCAGCCTGCGGGCGGCGGCGATGAAGCGCCGCACCGGCGGCAGGTGCACGTAGTGGCTGTTGACCTGGTAGACCACCCGGTGCCGGCGGGCGGCTCGCAGCGACGCGGCCAGTTCCTCGCGCAGCAGCGGCCCCTCCTGCAGCACGTGCACGCCGCGGGCCATCAGCTCGGCCGCCACCCTGCTGCCGGGGCCGCCGTTGACGTCGGCGAGCAGGACGACGCACGCCAGGTCGACCTCGCCGGGCACGTCCTGGACGCGGGTGTACAGGGGCACGCCCGCCTCTTCCGCGCACGCCCGCGAGCGCGGGCCGCCCCTGGCCAGGACGCCGACCGGCTCGAAGGCCGATCCGGGTGCGGTGAGGGCGGCCAGGTGCACCCGCCCGAAGCCGGTGCCGCAGACCAGCACGCGGGGTCGCCGGCTCACAGGACCCCCTCCTCGACGGGCTCGCCCGACGGCTCCCGGACCTCCGCGGCCGGGTCGTCGCGCAGGTCGCGCAGCACGCCGTCCGGGTCGAGCACGTCGGCCGCATCGTGCGCGCCCGGCGGGACGCGGCCCGCGGCGACCTCCCGGACGGCGGTGGCGGCCAGCGCGGCGGTCAGCTCGTAGCCGTCTGCGGCGCCGACGACCAGCACCCGGCCGTCCAGGTCGAAGACGAGCCGGAAGTACGGCCGGCGCCCGAGGCCGTCCAGGCGGGCGGCCAGCTCCAGCTCCTCGGCGATCCGCTCGGGGTCCCGGTCCCCGGGCGCGGACAGCGCGCGCAGCGTCCTCTCGCCGTCGAAGACGCCCCACCACTCCACCTCGGCCAGGCCGAGCGCGCGGGCCAGCCGCTCGGTCTCACGGCTGAGGTAGGGGTAGGCGCTGACGCGGCCGGGGAAGTGGGGCAGGGCGACCCGCTCGGCCGGGCGGAGCGCGCCGCGGATCACCTGGTGGCCCCGCCAGGCCGCCAGCGGGACGGCGTAGTCGCCCGCCAGGGAGGCGACGTAGTCCAGCGCGGCGGCCCGGGTGAAGCGGTCCAGGCCGCCGACGCGGGCGACCAGTCGGACGGGCCGGCCCGCGCCCCGGGCGAGGGCGCGGGGCAGCAGCGCGGACAGGCCGGGCATCATCCCGGCGGCCAGCACCGCCGCGCGCCCGCGGGCGAGGGCCGTCAGGCGGGCGTGGTCGAGCCGGTCGCCGGCCACGTCCACGTAGTGGGCGCCGGCCTCCAGCGCGGCCCGTGCCACGGTGTCCTGGATGCGGGCCGAGGGGCCCGCGCAGTTGACCACGACGTCGCACCCGGCGCAGAAGCCGGCCAGCCGGGCGGCCTGCGCGATGTCCACGGCGACGGCCTCGTCGCCGGGGCGGGCGGTCCGCCGTACCCGGTCCGGGTCCCTGCCGCCCAGGCGCAGCGGTCCGGGCAGGCGGCGCACCAGTGCGCGGCCCACCGCGCCGCAGCATCCGATCACGCCGACCCTCATGACCCCTCCCGGTGGATGCGGGCCAGCAGGGCGGCGACCTCCTCCACGTGGGGTGGTCGCAGGCAGCCGAAGTGGTCGCCGGGGATGTCGGCCACCCGCAGCTCGCCCAGGCACAGCTCGCGCCAGAATCCGGTCATGTCGTCGCGCAGCCACGGCAGGAAGCGGGTGTCGCCGAGCTGGCGCAGGAAGGTGATGTCACCGGCGTACGGTTCCGGCCGGTGGGAGCCGACCGCGAGCAGGCTGTGCCGTACCACCTGGAAGGAGGTGTCCACGTGCTGCTCGACGGCCGGGTCGGCGTGGCCGGCGCCGGCGCGGCCGATGGCGGCCAGCCGCTCGGCCCGCGGGCGGGCCGCCTGGGCGCGGAAGGCCTCGGCGGCGGCCGCCGGCCCGCCGGTGAGCCCGGTCACGCGTCCGGCCGGCACCCGGTCGGGATCCTCGCGCATGAGCAGCTCGAAGACCTCGGACATGAGCCCTTCGTCGGCCGGATAGCCGACCTCGCCCGGGTCGACGCCCATGACCTTGGCGAAGACGTACTCCGCGATGAGCTCGTCCTCGATGATCCTGGGCAGCGGGTAGCTGCTGATCACGGTGAGGCCGGCGACGTCGGCGCCCGCCTCGGTGAGCTGCCTGGCCACCTCGGTGGCCAGCAGGCCGCCCATGCAGTAGCCGACCACCTGGAAGGCGGGCGCGCCGGTGTCGAGCAGCGCGCGGGCGTAGCGGGCGGCACGGCGCTCGATCAGCCCGCGCGGTTCCTCCGCCAGGTAGGCGTCCACGTCGGTGACCGCGAGACCGGCCAGCGGACCGCCCCCGGCCGCCAGCAGCCGTGACAGCGCCCGGTAGGGGGCCAGGGTGCCGCTGCCCTCGTGGACCAGCACGCGCAGCGGGCCGCCGGCCCCCGGATCGCCGCCGAGCGGGATGAGCGGGGAGCCCTCCGCGCGACCGCCGGTCTCCTCGCGGCCGCCCCCGCGGCGCAGTTCCCCGGCCAGCGCGGCGACCGTGGGCCGGTGCAGGATGTGGCGGACCAGGTCGTCCCAGTGGACGCCGGCCGCGGCCGCGACGCGCTCGCGCAGCGCGGCGGCCAGCTTGGCGACCACGAGCGAGTCGCCGCCGAGGTCGAAGAAGTCGTCGTCACGGCCGACCTCGGGCAGGTCCAGCACCTCGGCCCACACCGCGGCCAGCTCGCGCTCGAGGTCGTCGCGGGGCGGGCCGCCCGCCGAGGTACGGCTCGCGGCGGCGCGCGGCAGCCAGGAACGCAGCGTGGCGGTGTCCACCTTGCCGTTGCGGGTCAGCGGCAGCTCGTCGACGATCTGCAGGTGCGCCGGGATCATGTACTCGGGCAGCCGCCTGGCCAGATGCCCGGCCAGCGAGGCGACGTCCGGCGCCGCCCGGTCGGCCTTGAAACGGGCGGCGAAGACGTGCTGGCCGAGCGGCCCGGTGACGTCGTGGGGTTCCGGCAGGCAGACGGTGGCGTCGGCGCCCGCCTCGCGGAGCAGGTCCAGCCACTGCCCGCGGCCGAGGAAGGTCTGGTCCAGGCCCCTGCGCAGGTCCTCGTAGTCCCACTTGCGCGGGTCCTTCTCCGGCATCATGAACTCCATCGAGGTCATGATCTGGTAACTGTCCTCGGTGGTCTCGATGAAGACCAGCCAGCCGCCGGGGCGCAGCATCTGGACCAGCCGGTTCAGCACGCGGCCGGCGTGGCGGGAGTTGTGCAGCACGTTGGCGCACAGGATGACGTCGACGTCGTTGGGTGCGTAGCCCTGCTCGCGGAAGTCCTCGTTGACGTCGAACAGTCCGTAGCGCACCCAGGGCAGGTCGCCGAAGCGCTTGCGGGCCTCGGTGAGGAAGAAGGAGGACACGTCGGTGAACAGGTAGTCGACGTCGAACTCCGCCAGCGCCGGGATCGTCTGGGCGCTGGTGCCGCCGACGCCCGCGCCGACCTCCAGCACCCGCAGGCGGCCCTCGTGCCGCGCGGCGATGCGGCGCAGCATCTCGACGGCGGCGTGGTTGACGTAGCGGCTGATGATGTTCTCCCGGTAGGCGGCCTCGGAGATCTCCAGACGGCCCTCGGGGAACAGCAGCGGCAGCGGGTCCATCTCGTCGCGGACCAGCTCCGGCAGGTGGTCGGTGCTGGTCTTGAAATACGAGATCAGCGCGGCGGGGTAGCCGTCCTCGCGCTGCAGCTCGTCCACCGCGCGCCAGGCGGCGTCGAGGTCCTCGGCGGCGGCGGTGCGCACGGCGCGCAGGACCTCGCCCTCACGCGTCAGGAAGCCCTCGTCCTGGAGCACGCGCAGCCAGCGCCGGACCAGGCGGTGGTGCCGGGGCGCGGCCTTGACCGCGTGGACGACCTGTTCGGCGGTGGCCGTGTCGCCGGGCTTGCCGAACACGCCCTGGCCGGCGAGGGCCCGCATGATGCCGACGACCGCCGCCCTGTCGAGCCGGGCGATGAACTCCATGAGCTCGGTGCGGTCGATGTGCGCGGTGTGCGGGTCGGCGGCGCGGGAGGCGGCCGTGCGCAGCTCCCGGGCCGGGTCCGCCGCCGGTACCCCCTCGGTCGCGGCGCGGCGGACGGGCTGGGCGAAGCCGGCCAGGCGGCGGTCCATGCCCTCGCCGTCGACCAGTACGTGCGCGGCGGCGACGGCGGGGTGCTCCTGCAGGGCGGCCTCGACCTCGGCGAGCTCGATCCGGTGCCCGCGGATCTTGACCTGCCGGTCCTCGCGGCCGAGGAACTCGATCACCCCGTCCTCGCGGTAGCGGCCGAGGTCGCCGGTGCGGTAGAGGCGCTCACCGGTCTCCGGGCGGCGGATGAAGCGCTGGGCCGTCTTGTCGGGATCGCCCAGGTATCCCAGTGCCAGCCCGGCGCCGCCGATGTACAGCTCGCCGGCCACCCAGTCGGGGCAGGGCCGCAGCGCGTGGTCCAGCACGTGGAAGGTCTGGTTGGCCAGCGGCTTGCCGTACGGGATGCTCGTCCAGTCGGGTGAGGGCTCGTCTATCGGGTGGTGGATCGACCAGATCGACGCCTCGGTCGCGCCGCCGAGGCCGACCAGCTCCAGCCCCGGCAGGTGGGCGCGGATCGCCGGGGGCAGCGTGACGGGGATCCAGTCGCCGCTGAGCAGGGCCAGCCGCAGGGTGGGCAGGTCCGCGCCGGCGCCGGCGGCCAGGTAGTGCTCCAGCATCTGGAGCTGGGCGGGCACCGAGTTCCACAGGGTCACCCCGTGCTCGGCGATCAGCCGGGCCCAGGAGGCGGGGTCGGTGCGGCCGGCCGGGTCCGGCAGCACGAGGGCGCCGCCCGCCGCCAGCGGCCCGAAGACGTCGTAGACCGACAGGTCGAAGCCGAGGCCCGCCAGTCCCAGCACGCGGTCCGCCGCGGTGACCGAGAAGCGGCGGTTGACGTCGGCGACGGTGTTGAGCACCGCCTCGTGGGAGATCATCACTCCCTTGGGGTCGCCGGTGGAGCCGGAGGTGTAGATGACGTAGGCCAGGTCGCCGGGACGTGCGGGGCTCGCGGGCGCGGGAGCGGTGGAGGGCGGCAGCGTGTCGACGTCGATGCAGCGCACACCCGCCGGGCGCTCGCCGGTCCACGACTGGGTGAGCGCGGTGGTCACCCCGGCGTCGGCCAGGATGCGCTCGCGCCTGACCGGCGGCTGGCCGGTGTCCACGGGCAGGTAGGCGGCTCCGGCCAGCAGCGTGCCGAGCACGGCGACGACCTGTTCCCAGCCCTTGTCCATGACGATCGCGACCGGCGCGTTCCCGGCGCCCGCCAGGCGCTCGGCCACCGCGGTGGCCCGCGCGAGCAGTTCGCCGTAGGTGAGCGTACGGTCCGCGGCGAGGACGGCGGGTGCGTCGGGTGCGTCGGCGGCCTGCGCGACGACGGGCTCGTGCAGCAGCCCGGCGGGCCGGGGCGCCGCCGTGGCGTTGGCGTGCTCGCGCCGCCCGGCCTGCGCGGCGGGGAGCGCGACCGGCGAGGCCGACTCCCAGGCGGCGTCGGAGGCGGCCAGGTCGAGCAGCAGCCCGCGCAGGGCGTCGAACATGTCCTCCACCAGCCCGTCGGGGAGGACGCCGTCGCGCACGTCCGCCCTGACCTCCAGGGCGCCGCCCTCCACGAGGGCCTGGCAGTCGATCCACACCTGGGGGGTCTGGCTCCGGCCGTACACGACCTCGGCCAGGCCGCTCATGCCCTCGTTCTCGTCGCCGAGGCCGACGGTACTGGTGAAGACGACCGGCATGAGCGCGGCCTGCCTGCCCTTGCGGCGCGCGATCTCGCGCATCAGCTCCACGCCGGAGTAGAGCCGGTGGTCCAGGTCCTCCCAGAGCCGCCGCTGGAGTGCGGCGGCGCGGGCGGTGAAGTCGCCGCCGGCCGCGCCGTCCACCTCCAGGAGGCTGACCGCGGTGAAGTCGCCGACGAGCGAGCCGACCTGGGGGTGCAGCGGCCGGCGGTCGAGCAGGGTGAGGTTGAGGCAGAAGGCCGGCTGGCGGCTCCAACGGCCGACGACCTCGGCGAAGGCGGCGAGCACCGCGGTGGAGGGCGTGACGGCGTGCGCCGCCGCCCGCTCGCGCAGCCCCTGCCACTGCTCGGGCGTGAAGGCGGCCCGGTGGCGGGTGAAGGTCCCGCGCGCCCGGATCTCGGGCCGCTCGCGCAGCGGCAGCTCGGCGGCGCCGGGCAGGTCGTCGATCCGGTCCTCCCAGTAGCGCCGGTCGCGCTCGTAGGCGGCGCCGTCGCGCAGGCCGCGCGCGGCGGCCACGTAGTCGCGGAAGGTGGCCTCCAGCGGCGGCAGCTCGGCGGCCGGGTCGAGGTAGAGCCGCTTCAGCTCGGTGAGCAGGAGCTGGATGCTCAGGTAGTCGGCGATGAGGAAGTCGACCGAGACATGGAGCAGGTCGCGCTCGCCGGTCCGGGTGACCCGCACCTCGAACAGCGGCCAGACGGCGGGGTCGTAGACGCGGCCGTCCATGGCGGCCCTGGTGGCGGCCACGTGCGCGGCGACCTCCTCGGCGGGGCGGCCGGTGAGGTCGGCGGCCTGGACGCGGTAGCGCGGCGCCGCCGGGGCGGTGACCTGGTGGCCCTCGCGGTGGACGGTGGCGCGCAGCATGTCGTGCCGTTCGACGAGCCGGTTCCAGGCCTCCTCCATCCGCTGCGGGTCCAGGTCCTCCATGGCGAGCTCGGCGTAGACCTGGCAGGCGGTGCCGCCGTAGTCGAAGGCGTCGCCGCGGCCGAGGAGGTAGGCGGCCTGGACGTCGGTGAGGGGGAACGGATCGTGCCGGTGCGCGGGGTCCGGCGTCAGCCGCGGCGCGGCGGGACGCCGCAGGTGCTCCAGCAGCTCGTCCTTGCGGGCGGCCAGCAGCGCGCGGCGTTCCTCGGTGAGCACGCCCTGGGGAGCGCGGAACCGCAGCCGTCCCGACTCCTCCCACAGGTGCACGCCCTCGCGGGCCAGTTCGGCGATGAGCTGACCGGCTGTCATATCGTGCCCTCCTCGAAGGCTTCGTCGTCGTGACGCTGTGCGATCAGGGCCGCGTGCTCGGCGATGGTCGGCCCGGCGAGCAGCTCCCGCAGGGGGAGCTCGACGCCGAACTCGATCCTGATCTCCTCGGCCAGGCGGGTGGCCAGGATGCTGTCCCCGCCGAGGGCCACGAAGTTCTGGTGCCTGCCCACCCGCGGCACGTCGAGCAGTGCCTGCCAGATCCCGGCCAGGGCCTCCTCGACGGGCCCGGCGGGCGGGGCGTCCTGCGCCTCGCCGCCGCCGTGCTCCTCGGCCAGGCGGGCGACCGCGGCGCGGTCGACCTTGCCGTTGGCGTTGAGCGGGAGGTCCGGCAGGACGGTGACGGCGGCGGGGAGGGCGTAGGACGGCAGCCGCTCGGCCAGCCAGGCGCGCAGGCCGGCGTCGTCCAGGCCACCCCCGGCCACCACGG
>NZ_BMQE01000050.1:0-51429 GCF_014647955.1 Planomonospora antibiotica
TGGCCACCAGCGGTGACCTCAACCCGGCCACCTGCGGCTACTTTTACACGGCCACGGACAGATGCCGAGCTGAACACCCGCCCCAGTTTCCGCGGAGATAGCGGTTCAGCAGGCCACCCCGTAACAGGATCGGCGGCCAGGGCGATGGGCCGTTGCGCTGGTCCCAGAGAGAGCCTCTGTCACTGAGCCGGCTCGCCGAAGGGCAGGAGCTCATCGATGCCTTACCTGCAGTGAGTACGGCCCCGCCAAGAGTGCACACGGACCGTGCGGCCTCTTGCCCGGCTCGATCACACCCGGCCTGCTGGTCTGGCGCGGGCAGGCAGCGCTCACAGCGATGGCCATGGCCTCCGCCCTTGGGGCCAGGGGCAATCCAGCCACGCACGGATCTCCTCCGATGCCATCGCGAGAACGGAAGTGACGTAGCGCAACAGGGGTTGAGCGCCGCGTTCGGTGCGGGCGTTCATCTAACGGCCGGAGAACATCCTCCCCGGCCGCCGGTACGAGATCAGCGATGTCGATCGCGTGACCGTTCTCGCCGGGGGAGTGAGCGGCCGGGAGCTGCTCGACGCCCCCAGACTCAGTTGGACGGCTACCTCGAGGAGGATCCGATGTGTTCGAACATCGCGATGGTCGACGTGGCCGTGCTCATCCAGCGCCACTCGGTGGAGACCCGCCGTCACGAGCGAACTCCAGAGCCTCCTCGCGCAGGCCCTTCAGGATCTCGAAGTTGCGCACCATGACGTCGGGGTCGTAGGTGTGGTTCTCCTTCAACCGGGCGATCCGATCGAGCACCTCCTCGTCGGTCAGCTGGGCCAGCCAGGCCGTGATCTGACGGGCGCTCGGGGAGCCGTCCATCTGGCCGATCGTGTCGACGAGACCGTCCCGGGCCGACGCCGCGCGCAAGCGCTGCGTGTGGCGCTCTGCGGCCGACATCGTCGACCCCGCCGCCATCGCCTGACGCTCGTCCTCGTGTCCGACGGCGATTTCGTAGCGCGTCGGGAGCGCGGGCTCGGGCGGCTCCATACCCGTCACGAGGCGCGGCACCGCCTGAGTGCGGACCCAGTGAGAGATCTCCTCAAGCTCCTGCATCAGCACCGGCCACCGGTCCGTGCCCGGCCGGTTGATCCCGACCGTCGGGAACAATGTCATGGGGACCCGGGTGCCCATCGGGGTCTGGGCGATGACGTCGCCGACGCGCAGCGGCTCCTCGGGGCGCGGCGGGAGGTCACGGATCGAGCGGGGCCTCTGGTCGTCCTGGTACATGGCGGCTATGCGGACAGCCGTGATCGCCGGCGTCCGGTGCTTCGCGTGGTTCGTGTGGAGGACCAGCCGGGCCAGAGGGTGCATATGAGGATCGCTCTGACGGTGGAAGGGCTGCAGGCCGTCGATCCGCCGCACGAGCTCGCTGCCGGCCCGCAATGACGGCGGGCCGTTCTTCGCGCGCTTCTTCTTCCACTCCTCGAACGTCGCGTAGGTGCCCGACGCGGGCATCTCGACGAGCCTGGCCGCCTTCGCGTCCAGCGGTGAGCCGTCCAGGAACTCGACCTCGGCGAACAGCGCATGCTCGAGGGCGGCCCGCAGCGCCACCAGCGCGTCGGCCACGAGCAATGGAATCTTGCGGGGGATCGGAGCCACTCGTTCGACGACGGACCGACTGAACGGGCCCGCTGGCACCTCCGCCAGGCCGAAGACGCCGCCGGGCTGGGTCTGGTAGTCGAAGAGCAGGTCGGCGACCTGCCCGATCAGCTCGTCCGAGTGCGACAGCGTCGCGGCGACGCCGAGGTGGCGATCAGGGAGCCAGTGGTGCATCACGTCCTTCACGACGGGATTTTATGCGGCTGCGCGGCGCGCTCCTTTCCGCCCCGATCTTCCAGAGCCCAGGGGCGGAAGGTCCCGATTGACCGGAATAGTGCATCAGCTATCCCCGCCGCTCGCGGCGATTGCGTCGCGACGGCTCGTACGGCACCGCCGACTCCACCCATCCCGAAGATCACCCATGTTGGCGATCAAACCTTAGCGATCATGCTGCAGGCAGGCGAGACAGCCGGGGAATGCCTCATGATCGATGAGGCTGCCTCAAGTCCAGTGGGACTGGTGAACCACCTGCAGCGGCACTGCGAGTTTTGCCTGCTCAACACCGCGAGGGGAGCGAACACCGAGTGCAGCATAAGAATAGTTATGCATCAAAAGCGTGAGGATTCCTCGGGGGAGGGGCATTCTCCACCGCATCTCGGCATCCAGCGTCTCTACCGAGCACGTCGATCTGCACGTTGGCTCTATGGCTGCGCCGATCCATCCAGCACTGCAGGGTCAGTACGTCATAGTCCACCGAGCGGCGAACGCCTGGGCTGTCACTGCCGGTTGATGAAGGTGAGACAATAGGTAAATGCCGGATCCACTCCTGCCACGTCGTGACAGCAAACATAAGACCGGCAAGCGTGGCGTCGTGGCGGTGCATCACGCGGTACTCAACGAGCTGAACTGGGTTTTCCGGGAACAGTCCGATGAGGACTACGGCATTGATGCCCATATCGAAATCGTCGCTCAAGGCGATCAGCATGAGCTGGTAACCGGCCAGCTGATCGGCGCGCAAATCAAGGGTGGACCGACCCAGATCCGTGCGGCCACGGACCGCGAGGGCTGGTACTTCTACAGCACCAAGCTGCGGCAGTTGAACTACTGGCTCGGTCACAGCCTGCCGATCATCGTGATCGTCTACGACCAGGACACCGCCGCCTGTTACTGGCAGGCGGTCACTAATGCGACGGTGCAACGCACCAAGAAGGGCTTCAAGATC
This sequence comes from Planomonospora antibiotica, assembly GCF_014647955.1. Lineage (NCBI taxonomy): Bacteria > Bacillati > Actinomycetota > Actinomycetes > Streptosporangiales > Streptosporangiaceae > Planomonospora > Planomonospora antibiotica. The sequence goes on from NZ_BMQE01000050.1 coordinate 2,798, forward strand.
TTCATCCCGAAGGCGCAGCGCCTGGGTGCCTCCAGCCGGGAGGCGCTGGAGGATTTGGCACGCCGCCGCGGTCAGCACGCTCTGGAGGCCTATGACCGGTCCCTGTCACTGCTGCCCGAGGGGGCGTGTGCGGCGCTGCGGCATGCGCACGCCGTCGATCCCACCGCCGCGGCGCGAGTTGCTCAGCTGCTCGCCGACGGGCGGGCCCAGCCAGGAATGATCGCCTCACAGCTGCTCGGTGCTCAGCCGACCTGGTTGGTCGACAGTGATGCGGTCGCCTGGCTATGGAGTGCCATCGCCCTGTACGCAGACGCCCATCTGCACCATGAGGTCGCCGCACGCCTCTTCCTGCAGGCCGCCGCCTGCGGTGGCGAGTATGCCGACCGGCGCCGCGCCGTGGCCGGGCTGGCTTTCTACCGAGCCGACCTGCGCGAAGAAGCACGCCTGCACCTGCAGGCCGTGACGGCGGCCAACGCGCGGATGCTCGCCGATGTGGGCCTGGCGGCGTTGTCGGTTCCGCCCGGGGATGCGCGGCCCTTGCCGGAGCCGGAATCGATCACCACGGCGAGCCAGGCACAGATCCGCGAGGAGCCGGTGGTGGCGAACTTCCTGGCCGAGAATCGGCTCCGCGGCGGGGACTATGATTCCGCGATCGCGTTGCTGGAGTCGGTGCAGGAAAGCTCAGCAGGGCGTGATGCGCAGATCCGGCTGCGCCTGGCGGAAATGCTGCGCCGCCGGATGCATGCGCGCGGCGGGTTCGGCGGACCCGACAGCCACACGGCCCGTGCCCACGCCCGAGCCGCGCTGGAGGAACTGCGGCGCTGGGCCGGCCCCAGTTTCCTGGCGCTGAGCGAGCTGCTGGATCTGGAGATCCTCGACGGTGTCGCGCAAGAGGCGGTGACCATGGCGCTTCCAGCAGCGGCGGGCGGTACCGCGCTGGATGCAGAAGCCGCCCAGCCGGAGATCGCCCGCAAGGGCGCCACCGCGGCGCTGATGAGCCGAGATGAGCGCGCCCTGGCCCATTTCCGGCAGATACTGGCCGATGACGTCGGGCTGGCCCTGCTCAATGCCCAACAACAGGACCTGGCCGACCTATCCCTGCCGGAACGGCAGGAGTTGTGGCGAGGGGCCCTGCAGGCGACCGACGACGACCGTAGCCGAGCCATCATCGCCGCCCGCCTCACCGAGCTGGGCATCTGGCCGATCGCCGAACTTGAGGAGCTGCGGCAGCGATCGGCGATTCCCACCTGGATGTATCGCATGCTGGCGGCCAAGGCCCGGGCCGCGCACGGGCAGGTCGAGGAGGCCATCCGCGAGATGCGCATCCTCGCCGAAGAGTACGCCGGCGCGGCACTTGAACTGGTGCGCTTGCTGGACCAGGTCAGCGACGCCTCAGCGATGGAGGAGTGCCAGCGCCAATACCAGCGCTGGCACGACGGCATGCTCCTGGCCGTCATGCCCCACCTGAACCCGGCCGGCACCGACGTCGAACCGCTCTTCACGCGTCTGCTCGGTGATCGGCGGCTGCCGCGCGACGCGCGCGGCAGCATGCGTCGCCGGCTGGTGGCCATGGCAACCGCGCGCGGTGCCTGGCCACAGGTGGTCCAGCTGTGCGAGGCCGGGCTTGTCGAACACCCCGACGATGACCTGGCCTGGCAGTTGATCGCCGCCTGCCTGCATCTGCATGACATGCCCAAAGCCCGAGCCACCCTGGTCCGATACCGGCTGATTCCGCGCGATGAGAACACCGCTCGGTTGTGGGCGCGCCTGCACCTGGGTGCCGATCTGTCGATCGAGGCCGCTGAACTGGCGGTGGATCTGGCCGAGCGCTACGGGCCGGCGCTGGCCGAGCCCTTGGGAGTCATGCTGCTGCGGGAGATGAACCGCTCCCACACCGAGCAGCAGCCGTGGCCGCAGGCGCTCATCGACCGGGTCCACACGCTGGTAGCCACCGCTCAGGCATCCGGCTACGGGCCCGAACTGGTCGACCACGCCGAGCTGGTCCTCCGGCTCGAACAGCACGACTACGACGTCCTGGAGCAGCTGCGCCAGCAGGCCCATGCCGGGAAGATCCCGCTGAGTCAGCTCGCTGCCCGCGCGGCCCGCCCCTATGGCCAGGCGCTGTTGCAGCGGGCCGCGGGCGTGATCGTGGCGGCCGACCCTGAGCTCGGGCTCAATACCGCAGGTCAGGATGCCGCCCGCACCGTGCTGGCGAGCGGCCGGGCCGTGGCGGACCTATCGGCGCTGCTGCTGTTGCAGTTCCTCAACGATCACGGTCGCGACCTGCGCGCCCGTCTGCCCCATCTGATCATCAGCTCCAGCACCGCCGACGACGCCATCCGCACCCGCGATGCCATCTGGGCCGTCACCGGCGCCAGCTTCACCGCCCACCTGCACGACGGCGCCTTGCACCAGGACACCCTGAGTGCTCACGAGCGGGCATGGCTACGCGAGCTGGCCGCCCGGCTGGAAGAAGTAACCGCCCGCCTCAGCCACCAGGAGGCCGGCACCGGCCGCACACCCGCCGCCGATGCCCTCGCGCTGGCGGCCGGGCGCGGCATCGCCTTGTATGCCGATGACGTTGCCTTGCGGCAACTGGCCCGCGGCCGCGGGATCGCCACCTTCGGCACCGGCGACCTGATCGCAGCCCTAGGCGACCCGCCCGCCTCTCCCGCACACCTGCAGCTTCTCCTGGCCGAGCAATACGTTGTCGACCTGCCGCTCAGCGCCGAGCAGATCATCGAACTGCACCGGCGCGCCGAATGGCAGGTCGGCCCCGGCACGGCCGCGCTCGCCCGTCCGCAGTGGTGGCAGCATCTGGGCGCCAGCTGGCCCGCTGCCTGGCAGGCCATCGCGACCGCCGCCGCCCAGCACGCGGCCGGCACGCTCATCACCCTCACCCAGACGGCCCTGCGCGGCAGCCTGCAGCACGTACCGGCTGGCGAGCGCAGCCGCCGCTACCTGGAAGTGACCGTCGCCGCCCTGAAGGCCGCCCACCACACCGGCCAGAGTGTTCCCCCCGACGTCCTGGACCAGTTCGCCGACGGCTTTAACAACGCCATCCCACCCGCACCAAAGATCATCTTCCATGCGTTGCGCGCCGCCTTGCACCAGCACGGCACCGCCGACCCCGCAGCGGCCGCCGCTTGCCTACTGCCCAGCGTGTACGACGACCCGGCCACCTGGACCACCTGACCCTCTGTTCCTCAACCGATACGTCCAGCTCGGCGAGCAGACCTCTGCCCGCATCACCGCCGAGGCTGATCCAGCTCGACACCGCCGCTCCCACCGGCCGACAGCACAGGCTTTCGAGTTCCGCTGGCCCTTCGCGCCTCGGTCGCCTCTTGCCATGCCTTGTGGAGCTTGGCCGCATACGAGCGTGACGGCGCACGGCCGAAGGCCGTCATCATCCGCTCACGCGCCTGGGGGATCGAACCCTGGGTGTAGCCGAGCAAGGCGAGGAACGCCGGCCCCACATCACCACGTTGCAGGTCTTGTGCAGCCAGGGCGGCGATGTAGGTGGAGAGCTTCGCCCGATCGATCACGTCCCTCGCCTGCGTGTCTTGCAGGCGGCCGCTGAAATCATCACCGGTCAGCCGGATCCGGACAGCGATGACCTCCTCGAAGGAGAACACCCGATCCTCACTGCCGGTGAGCTGCAAGTGCTCATGCAGACTCGGCACGTACCCGTCCTGGTCATCACGCGGATACTCCACCGCTCATCCCCTCGTCGTGTTTCTGCTTCTTGAGCCAATCGGCGAAGCACTCTGGCCAGACGATCGCGATGCCGTGGTCACGACATGCGCGAACTAGGTCGCCGTCGGTTGGTTGGCGTTCGCAGGCGATGACGGGATGCACGCGTCGTCCCGGGGCAGCCAGTGCTGTCGCGTAGTGCAGCACCTGGCCGATGGCCAGCCGCACCTGCTGAACCTCGTTGGCGTCGGTAAGGCTCTTAACCTCGGTGACGTAGAGGTCGCCTGCGCCCAGGAACCATCCCAGGTCGTATTGGCTCTCGTCCGGGGCCGGGCGCAACGGGGTCAGATCAGCAGCCAGCAGCGCCTCGGCGAGCTGGTTCTGGACACGGTTGTGGGCGCGTAGCCCCCGCCCGGACAGATCGGGATCGCGCCCGCCGCCTTCTCGGGTGGTTGCCGCGAGTTCGGTGTGCTCGTCGACCGGTTCGTAGACACGCCCAACGCGAGCGTCGTCGGCGGCGGGGTGGACACGGTAACTGGAGTGGACTTCGCCGTGCTCGGCCTTGCCACGCTGGTGCTCGTTCCACCAGTACTGGCCGGACAGCTTGCCGAACAGCGGCGCCTCGGGCCGGTAGGTCTTGAAGTGGCCGCGGCAGATATGGAGCGCAGCCCCCAATCCATCGGTGCCGACCTTCCCGTCGCGCTCCAGCGCCTTGGTCACCGGATGGATGTCCAAGACGGAGTACCGGGTCAAAGGGACACCGCGACGCCGTTGATGCGCTCGCGACAGCTTCTCGGCCGGAACCTGTACGACGACGTCGACGTTCTTGCTGTGCATCAACCCGAATGTCATGGCCAGGGTGGCCATGGCGATGCCATAGCGCATGAACAGCGACTCGCAGAGGTTCTCCACGATGCCCGGGCGATCGGGATCCACGGGGAAGGACATCCTGGTGTACGGACTGGGTAGCTCACCTTCCGGGAGGTAGCGACCGTCGTCGCTGAGAAACCAGGTCATCAGGGCAAGGACGAAGGGCTTTCCCTTGTCCCATTCGACAAACAGTGTCGCATCCATCACCCAGCCGCCCTCGGCACGAGGCTGGCGGCTGACCCCCCAGCCGAAGGAGTGGTAACCCATCCAGTTGTCGATGCCCTGCGCCTCCACGAACGTGAACTCGTGCGACGGCACGACCGTCACCGTCGACAGCATCGCGTAGAGGTCATCAGGGGAGGTGCAGGGCCCCGGCGAGTTTGTGAATTGATCAGCTTGATGCGCTATGCCCGACTCGGAACAGGTCGAGGATGCGCTGGTGACCGTAAACATGGTGGCGTCGGGCGTAGGCGATGTTGACGTAGCCCGCATGACGCAGAGCGCCGATGGCGAGGTTGCGGAAGGTGGCCAGGGCGCGGGGGATGGTGCCGGTCCGCACCTGGTGAGCGTCTTCACCGAAGGTGACATCACGGACGTGATGAATGCCGTTCTCGATGGCCTTCCAGTGATCACGGACGTAGCGGGCGATCTGCGCGGCCGAGGCTTGATCGGCGGTCAGGTCGGTGACGCCGTAGACGACTTCCTTGCTGCGGCGTTGCCCGTCCAGGCCACCGCGGTAGCGCAGGATGCGGAAGACCTGACCGGCGTGCGGGAAGTCGATCCCGGTGGCCGCGGCAACGCGGGTGATGCGCTGTTCGGTGCGGCCGTGCCCGCGGTCGGCCTCCACGTGCATGGCATCGGCGAAATCGATGTCGGGGCCGGTCAACGCCGCGATCGCGGCGGCGTGCAACGTCGGCTGGTTGGCCTTGACGATCAGTACGTAGTGGCCGTGGTGGTCATCGACCAGCGCTCGCGCCGAGGCGCGCTGGGTGTGCAGCGCGTCCGCGGTGATGACCGCGCAGGCCAGTTCGGCCGGATCGAGCCGGTCAAGGAGCGGCCCCAGTGCGCTGATCTCGCTGCTTTTGGCGTCGACCTGGCGTTGGGCGCGCAGGGCGCCGGTGCCGTGCGCGGCCAGGCCCAGCAGGTGAACGCGGCCCCCGTCGGCGCGGCGGGCGCCTTTGAGCATCTTGCCGTCGGCGGCGTATCCGCGCAGTAGGCCGGTGGGCGCCGTTTGCGGGGGCCGCGCTGCGGCGCGTCGTGCCTCGCGTTCACGGCGGTGGCCGGGCGGGCTCGCAGCGCGGTCATCAGGCGGGCCATCGTCGAGTTCGGCCAGGAAGGCGCCGATCTGATCGTCGAGTTCGTCGTCGTCGAGTTCGGCCAGGATCCGGCGCAGGGTGCGTTCGCTGGGCGGCCGGCATCGTCCGGTGAGCGGGTCGCGCCACACGCCCAGGTCGGCGAGGACCTGTTGCGGGGCGTTGTCGGCCCATTGCTCGATGGCGGTCAGGCGATCGTTGCCCACGGCCACGGTCGCGCACGCCACCAGCGCCAGGACCGAGTCCAGGCGATGTCGCCGTCCCCGTGGTGAACGCGGGTCGCGAATCAGGGCGAAGTGTTCCAGCAGGCCCAGCCGGGCCGGTGAATCCAGGTGGATTCCCCCAAGCCGCAGGCGGTCGGCAGTGGTGATCAGGGATGATGGCGTAACGGGCACGGTTCCTCTTCGGGTCAGGCGGCTTAGACACCTCTGATCCTGGGGAGCCGTGCCTTTCTGTATCCGGCTGTTTGGTGTTTCCTGACCTGCGGTGTCGTACGCCTGCGAACGAACCCACTCAAAACATCAACTCGCCGGGGCCCTGAGGGGAGGTGTAGGTGTCGGTGAGGTAACGGGCGACGTTCTCGGCCGCGATCACTTTCGCCTTGCCCAACATGTCCGTCCGAACACCCGCGCCGACCTTGGGCCGGATACTGCGGGCAGCATTCTCGCCGCCGGGCCTGCTCAGAAGGTCGTAGAAAGGCTCCAGCGATTCCTCCCAACCCGGAACGCGGCTCGCCGCCACAGCGAGGTCGTAATAGCTGGGCGTCGACGCGCCCGCGGCCATGATCCGGTCGTGCAGCCGAGTCACTGATCCCCACCTTCGTCTATGACGGTCAAGGAAGACACCACCCCACAATGACGTCCGGCTACGACACTTTGCTCCGCAGTGCACGCACCCCAAGCCTGGATTCCGCGGCATCCTGAGCAGAACCGGCGACGCTCTCAAGGCGATCGTCGTACCCTTCAGAAGGTAATCGGACGCCAAAGACTCCTTGCTCAGCGTGCGGGCTGAAATCGGCGGAAGAAGAAGCGCTCGTCTCCACCCAGTTCACCCCCGTTTGGCCGGTATCCGCCGAATTCCTGGCGTGCCTCGGCGCCTTCGACGGCGAGCGCGGTTATCTGCACAAGCTGCGGACTGATCTCGGGATTCATGTCGAGTCGGAGAGTTGTGACCGGCGGCGGGTTCGCCTTAATGGGCTGGCACTGCGATCGTCAGAAGAGCGCAATAAAGCACTTAATGCCTTATTCGATCGCTACGTGCCGAAGGTGCGGCTGGAGTCCTCTATGGCGTGGATGCCCATCTGGGCACTCCATAGGGAAGGTGACGAAAACCGCATACCGGACAGTATATCAATACTGTTTGGTTAAAAGTGGGCTCCCCCGCAGAAGCAGCTGCCGTGAACGGGGCGATAGCGCATCCACCGCCTCCAGGGGTCCGCATCCGTCGGTGTGCCGATTTACCGTAGACCGCCTACAGCCAATGGATGACAACCCGCTCACGACGGTATCGCCCCATACGGTCAGCGGCTGCACCCTCAGGGGCTGGATCGCCGACCCGAATGCGGGCCTGTGGCACGGCGAGGCCGTCCAACTCGACGTGGCGGCCGACGGGACCGCGTGGGCCGGGCTCGGTGACCGTACCCCCTGCCGGGACATCCTGCTGACCGCCAACGTCTGCGACGCCTCGGGATCGCAGGCCGGGTGGGGGCAGTTCACCGGCTCCCACACCGGCGTCCCCATCGAGAACAACACCGTCGCCGGCACGCGCTGGGACGCGATCGGCACGCTCAACGCGCAGAACGTCCGCATCACCGGCAACACCGTGACCGGCCGCGCGGGCGGCATCTACGTGAAGTCGATCCAGGACCAGCCGCTGGCCACCGTCGAGATCACCGGCAACCGGATCAGCGGCATCGGTGACCGCGACGCCCTGGCGATCAGAACCGACGCGGCGGACGCCCCGATCACCGAAGCCGTCGTCGACGGCAACACCGTCGACTGCGCCGAAGTCCGCTACTACGGCGCCGTCACACCCAGGGCAGGCGCCGTACTCCAGTGCCGCTGACATGGTCATCCTGCGCGCCCCACACGACCGTCCCCGCCCCGGACGTCAGCCGCGCAACCGCTCAACAGTGATCACTCGTGCGGCTTCCACCTCAGTCGCCGCGCGGACCTCGACGAAACCGCTCTCGTTGCGCAGGATGGTGACGATCCCGGTGAGCAGCGTGTTCTGGCGGATACGGTCTCGAACGATGTGCTGCCGGTCGACCGACAGCACATCGACATGAGCGCGCTCGTCGGAGGCCCATACCCAGGCGCGGCCGCTGAACCCGGGATCGGGCCCGATCAGGACGGTGCGCACGCTGGAGGCCTCCAGCCGCAGGGTGGGTGCGCCGTGCGGGTTGAGCTCCCCGCCGATGCGCATGCTCGTCCGCAGTCGCGTGGCGTACTCCTCGATCTGCGACCGCGACCAGGAGCCAGAGCCCGCAGGCAGGCCGCCGAGCATATCGATGCGCAGATCGCCGAGTGCCTCCTCGGTGCGCTGCCAGGAGGCGGGTGTTTCCTGAGGGACGATGCCGCGGCTGATGCGGCCTTCGGCTTCGTGGTCCGAGGCGGGTGCCGGAGACTGAGCGGGGTGAGACCAGAGCAGTATGCCGGTCGGGGGTTCGGGTGCGGGCAGCGGGTGCAGGGCGGGCCACTCCCCCGAGATCGGCGCGGCGGAGCCGGGTGCGAGTGGAAGGATCTCGCGCATCCTGGCGGCGGTCTGGCCTCCTGTCTCCGACTCCGTGCGCAGCGCCGGGGCGGCGACATCGGCCAGTGGCCAGAACTGCAGCAGCCATGTCTCCTCGACGGCTTCGGTCAGAGCCCCATCACCGTCGGCAGGCCGGGTGCGGACGGGCCCGGCGTAGGCACGCAGGCCGTAGGCGAAGAACGGCGGGCCGATCAGCAGCATCTGTCCTGAGTGGCCGACCTCGAGGCTGCACAGGAACACGGTGCCGCCCGGGCTCAGGTAGAGGACCTGCCCAGCCTCACTCCAGGAGGTGCCGGGTGCGGGAGGTTCAGAGTCCCAGGCCTCCATGCGCACGTGCGCCGTTCGCGCCCAGGCCTGGCTTTTGATGCCAACTTGGCCCAGGGCGATCCGGCCGGGTTCGGTCAGCAGCGCGCCGGTCTCGGTTTCCTGTTCGGCGTCGTGACCGAGACCGGAGCCGTCGACCAGGTCGAACCGGCTGTAGGAGATCGGCATCTCGTCCTCGACGCTGCGGATCAGCTCGGCCATCGCGTCCCTCCACCCGTGATCATCACTTGCGGATGGAGACCTTAGCGACCATGGGTGACATAGGGACCTGTCGTTGGTGCTTGTTACTGAGCCGATCGTAAGTTCTGGGACTACCGGCGCTACGGCCTGATATAGGCCAGCTTCGGATCGGCGAAGAAGCCCCGGACGATGTCGGGACGTTTTTGCAGCCGGCGCATGCCGCGGTGCATGGCCGCGGCCAGCTCGTGCTCATCAGCGACCGCCTCACGGGCCGCCCTGGCCTTGATGTTCTGGTTGACCCACTCATCGGGGTTGAGCTCGGGTGCGTACGCCGGTAGGAAGAACAGGCGCAGCCGCCCGCCGGTGCGCGCGACGAAGTCGCGGACCGCCCGGGCGGTGTGGATCGAGGAGCCGTCGACGATCAGGACGATCGGGCGGGTGATGGTCCGCAGCAGCTGCGCGCAGAACCCGAGGAACGCCCAGCGGTCCATCACCCCGTGCCCCAGCCGGTAGCGCAGTGTGCCGTCGCAGGCCAGGGCCGAGAACATCTTCACCGACCGGCGGCCCGCCCCCGCGTGCGCAATCGGAGTACGCCCGACCACGCCCCAGGTGGTGCCCGAGCGGTGATCGACGCGCATGCTCATCTCGTCGGCGAACAGCACCACCGCTCCCCGCCGCCGCGCGCCGCGGCGGATCCGCGGGAAGACCGCGCCCATCCAGCGGGCGATGGCCGCCTCATCGCGCCGCGGCGACCGGTAGAGCGGGCGCTGCACCGACAGGCCCAGTGCGTGCAGCAACCGTCCGGTCGCCGCCACCGACAATCCGATGCCGAACCAGGTGGAGATCACCATCGCGACCAGCGCCCGGGTCCACAGCACCACCGCGCTGCCCAGTACCTGGCGGGGCGTGACATCGCGCACCACCGCCTGGACGGTCTGCTCCTGGCCGGGCCTCAGCCGCCGCGGCCGGCCCGGCGCCTTCTTGATCCGCAGGGCCTCGGTGCCGCCCGAGCGGGCCTGGCGTTTCCACCGGAAGATCGATTCGCGGCCCACGTCCAGGGCCTCGGCCACCCGGTCCGGTGACAGGCCCTGCTCCAGCAGCCGGAGGGCGAAGACCTTCTCCTCGAACGTCGCTCTGCGACCTTTTCTGGCCATCTCCCCAGCGTGCCCCGTACCGGCACGCTGTCCCCCACGGCCTCGAGCAAGTACCAAAACTTATGATCGGCTCAGTAGGTTTCTCAGCATGGTCATCGCGTACTTACTCACAGAGGATGAGCCGTCCAGCTGTGCGGAGCGATCAAGCAAGCATGATCACGTAGATGAGCAAGGTCGGCAGGGTGCTGATACTACTTATCTATGTGTTTCAGCGGCTTTTCCTTGCGCAGATTGGGCATCCAGACGGGTTTTTGCTTCTGCTGCGGTTCTTTAGTGGCGTGGTCCAGTCGTGACCACATCTCTGACAGTGCCAGTTAATTTGCTTCTGGCTGCCTGCAGTTATCTCATATGGTGTTACGGAATTTTTCTCGTAGTCCCAATCGAGAAGTAGTTCGGGGCGGATAGCGGCAAGGCAGTTTTCGGAATCAACTCTCCTCCCTGCACAGTATGGGCAGCCGCGTCCGCGCACACGATCGCAAATTTTCTGCTCGAATCGATGTCCTTTGCCGCAGATCCAGCTGATTTTTCTGCTGCTTTTTGTGTTAACCTGCCGGGGCGTCAATTCGCCGTTGGACGCCTCATCCCACTCAGCTGCCATATCGGGATGGGTTATGGCTAGCGACTCATCGCCGAGATCACGTTGGGCGACGTGAATAAGCATTTCACGTGCGAGCTCCTCTCCGAGAAGCTGGCCTTTTTCAACATAATCTTTCGCCGCTTCGTAGGTCGTGCCTTCAATCCATCCGCGTTCAAGCATGCGGCGGACAGTCGCAGCCGCAGCCTCAAGAGGTTTCACATTGGCGGGAACCTCTACGTCGTCAGCGTGCAACGAGGAGAGTGGATGCTCTCGAACCCGAATCAGATGGTAACCCGCTTTACGGAGCTGGCGGCTTTTACGACAATCGTGTTCCAATCGAGGGGCATGCCAGTAGGCGCCGTCGAACTCGATCGCAATCGTTCTTAGTTTCGTGGTGATGGTGATGTCGACCGGTCCGGCGCGAGAAGGCAGCTCAGATATATTGACATGGTGGCGCACAGCATCGGTGCCTAAAATTGGTTCGAATACTGCCAGAAGTTCGGTGAACAAGCGGACTTCTTGGCCTGATCGGTGTGAGGTGCTGCAAGTTGGGCATCCGGTTCCCTGACCTGTGCGCATGGCAATGACTGCTTGCCATTCATGGCCACGCGCGCAGATCCACCAAACTTTGGTGCTGGAGTAGGGTGCCATACTCTCAGGTCGGCATGCCGTATTTTTCTCGGGATGCCATTGGCGGACGATTTCCGGGAATAGGCCGGCTAAGCTTTGGCTGGGGACTACAGATCGACCTGAACATGCCGGACATTTACTCCGGCGACGGTTCGCCGGTGAAGCCGAATAAGATGGATGGCTTTTGTCTATAAGGCATTTCCAGAAAAACTTTCGATTGGATCCTGCCTTGATCATGTATGGAGTGTAGGGGTGATTTCGCTCGTCGTCCCATTCGGCTATCAAATGGGGAAGCTTCTCGGCTAAAGATTGGCCAGGATCGGGGTGGTCTCGGCGAGCTCCCGAGCAACTTCTGCACCCGAACTCAGACCCCTTGTCATTATATATTTTGAATCGGTTTGCAACTACTGCTTTGAATTCGGTCCCGCATCGACGACAGCGCCACTCTGCGCTCAGGTGACTTCTATAAGAGACAGCGTCAGGGGTTGCAGTTCCGTTTTTTGTCGGGTGCCATTCCTGAGCGAATTCCGGCATGCGGTCACTTACGCTATTGCCGGGTCGAGCAGGTCGGGAAATCCCATCGGCCACATGCCGTCCTGTACTCCGGGACACATGGTGATTATGCCTTGTATCACCGACAAAGCAAACCCGGATAGCAGAAAATGACGTTTTGTCCACAAAGGGGCCTGAGGGGCCCCTGATACAAAAGCTTTCGGAATTTTCCGCATCTGCTCAGCGGAGCACACGGCTACGAGTGACGAACCCGAGGAGTCGACTTACGGCATCTTCTCAACATCGAGCCGGAGCGGGAGGTACAGCTCCGGCTCGGCAGTGACGATCGGCCAGCCGGTCTGCACCGCCACCAGGCAGCAGTGCGCGGCGCACACGTCGCGGTGCAGCTCCGGGTACGGCGCCGCCAGGTAAGCGGCGTTTTCCAGGTCGATGCGATCGCTCAAGGCGTGTAGCGCGACTCCGGGTGAGGTCACCAGGTCGAACAACATCGGTTGTGCGCGCGGCCGACGGGCGATGGTCACCTGGTAGGCCGAGGCCGGGACAACCAGAGTGGCACCGTCGCGAGTGGCGACGTTGAGCAGGGTGCGCTGGTAGCCCTCGGGAGCGGCGGCGTACTGCAGGAGCGCGGACGGATCGAAGATCTTGCCGTAGTTGGTCACGCGCTCACTCGCGCCGGGTCCTCACCGCTGCGCCAGAACTGCTCCATGCGCTCGACGAGCGTGGGGTCCTCGGCGCGGACCGCTTCGACGGCGCGGCGGGCCTCGGCGACCTGACCCGGCGTGGCGACGCGTACGGCGGAGACGAAGGTGCCGTACAGCCGCTTCCGTAGTTCGTCGATCCCGGGGATGCCGGGTGCCTGGTCGCTCATGGTCTCCACCATAGCGCGCCCGGTGTGCGCGCTCCAGGCATGTGGCGTCTTGTTACTGGTAAACGCGGCTTTTGCGGGCGAGGGCGGCAGTTCGTTGCTGGCGCTTACCACTGACGGTGTGAGCCGATGTCAGCCTCTTCCCTTGGGCGGGCGAGGTCACCGCTTCATCACGGTGCACAGACGCTCGCTATTGCATCGCGGTCGCTTCTCCGTAGACTCTCTTGACTAGATCATGACAAACTCTGTCAGAAGCGTTCAGATGGGGTCTTCCTCTCTCTTCGGACGCTCTGATCCGAATCACCGCCGAAGCGGCCAGGCAGCGATGGCGTCACGGGGGACCCAGCGCAGCCGCATCCAGCCTGACCGCATCCAATGATCGAAACGGGGCGTGGACGTGAGTGCATCCGCCGACGGCACAGGCGCCGTCAATCTGCTCGATCTCACCGACGGCTCACCGGTGAGCGCCGGGGACGGTACGGCATCCGGCGACAGCGACACCCACAGTGAGCCCCGAACTGGTGCGAGCACCGCCTACGGATCTGACTCCCCCCACGACGGGGAGGTCAAGGAAGACATCGAACCGGACTTCTGGGGCGACGATGAAAAGCCGCGGCGGTTCTCGCTTGCGCCCCGGACGGCGCTGCTGGTCGGCACGGGCGTGCTGGTGATCATCACCGTTGCGGTGATCATGTTCTTCCTGGGCCGGGACCGGCCACCGCCGCCAGAAAGCGCCGCTCCGGTGCCGTCGGTGCCGGTCGTGCAGGAGCCCGATCCGGTCGTGGTGGAACCACCTCCTCCCCCGGTCATCAGCGAACCGCCCTCGCCACCGCCGGTTAAGCCGCGTGCCACCCGCCGGGCGGAGGCGAAGAGCACGGTGCCGCCCCCGCCGCAGGCCAGGGTCACCTCGGCGCCGTCGCGGCCGCCGGTCCGCCGCACGCCCGCCCCGGTGGCGCGGTTGACCGGTGCGCCGACGGCGGCCCCGCCCCCGCCGGACGCGCCCGGGCAGGGCTGGCCCGCCCGGCCGGCGAGCGCTCCCCCGCCCCCGGCCGGGCGGCCGCCGCTGACGGTCTCGGCGACCGCGGTGGATCTCAGCGCGGCGCGCACGGCGCCGCTGGTGCTGGCGGCGCGCGAGCCGGTCAGCTGGAGTATTAGTTCCAGCGCGGGTCTGGTGGTCTCGGCCACCGCGGGGACGCTGACGGCCGGGCAGAGCGCCACCGTCGTGGTCGGCGCGGCGCCGTCTCCCGCCGGGGCGCCGCCGGCCGGGTGCGGGCAGGCGCGCCGCGGCTCGGTCACGGTGCAGTGGAGCGGCGGCGCGGATCCGGCGCGCACGGCGGGGACGCACACGGTCGCGGTGGCGTTGTGGGTGCCGTGCCGATGAGCGCCCGCCCCGTCCACGATCCTCCAGCGGCGGGGGTGGTGCGGCTGCCCCATACCGGGCTGCAGGTGCCCGATGCGCGGCTGCGGGTGGTGCGCTGCCGCCCGCGCTATGCGAGCCGGTGGGAGTACCGGGCGCTGCTGGTGCGGGGCGAGCAGCGGGTCGGCCACATCCGGGGTCCGCTGCCGGATGTGGCCGAGCCCGGTCCAGCGGGTGTGGCGGGCGGCGGGCCGGTGGTGTCGTTCCATCCCCGCGGGCGGGCCTTCACCGAGGCCGATCTGGAGGACTTCGCGGCCGCCTGCCGCCTGGACGGCCAGGTGCTCTCGAGCGCGCGGGTGCTGACGCTGCTGGTCGATGAGTACCGGATCGAGCAGATGGTGCGCGGGTGCGCGCGCCGGGGCGGGGTCATGGCCCGCTGCTGCGGTGAGGGCTGGGTGCACTACATCCCATTGCGGGCTTATCCGCGTAGCGCCGGGCAGTGCGCGGCCGCGCTGGCGCAGCTGGAGCGGGCCAGCGGGGTGGGCGGCCCGTGGCGGATCTGGGACGGCCGGCACTGGAGCCCGCTGTCGGTCGGCTCCGGGCCGGACACCTCGCCGGGATGTGCCTGATGGCCGCGGACCGTGCCCTTGTCATTGCGCGTCGCCGGTTCGGCGTCCCTGGCCCAGCGGGCCGGGCGCGGGCGCGTGCTGGTCTTTGCCTGTGGGAGTGAATCATGGCGATCTCCGTCCTGAGAGCAGCGCGCCGTCACCCGCTCGTGCGCCGGGTGCAGCGCGCGGTGGCCATCGGGCGACGCCGGGGTGAGTATCTGGCCGGCATGCGCGGGCAGCGTGCCCGCACCGCCCAGGCGCACGGCGATGCGGCGCTGGCCACCTACGCCCGCCAGATGCAGGCGCAGCTGGCCGCCGCCCAGCCGAGCATGCGGCAGGTCTACGATCCGGCCTGGTGGGTGCAGGCCTCCCCCGAGCGGCTGGGCGCGGCCTGGCAGCTGATCGTCAGCTGGGCCGCGCTGGCCGAACCCGGCGCCCAGGCGGCGCTGGCGCACCTGAGCGCCCAAACCGAGGCCCGTTACGGGGTGCGCGTCGACAACGTGCGCATGCAGGCCCGGGACGTGGTCGGGTTGCTGGCGCGGGCCTGGCCACCGAGTGCGCGCGCTCCTCAGCCCGGTGGTCAGGCGCCGGTCGATGAGCCGGTCTACAGCTACGTGATCCGTGACCTGTGGCGGCAGACGATCGTGGCCCAGCAGATCGGGTGCCGACCCGGCGCCGGGATCGCGCCCGCGCTGTTCGGCGCCGAGCAGTTGCTGGCCTTCGACGCCGGACTCGGCGCGGCGACCGGGACGGCGGGCCCGGCGCGGTCGCTGCGGTTCGCGATCGAGGTCTACCCGGGTGAGGATGTCACCGCCACCCCGGTGGCCGACGTCAGCGGCCTGCACGCCGATGCGGTGCGGCAGCAGGCGCTGGAGCGGCGCGAAAAGGTCCTGGCCGGAGCCCCCGCCGACGCGCAGGAGCTGCACGATGCGCTGCTGGTGGAGCAGCGCCGCCTGCACGATCTGATCGCCGTGCACCGGCCGCCGGACACCGAGGAGATCACCGCCCCGGCGCACATCCCGGCGGCCGAGAGCGCCCTGCAGGAGCAACTCGCCTACATCCAGGTGCGGCTGGAAGCGACCGAAGCGACGCTGCGCGGCGAAAACGGCGAGCACGTCTACCAGCGCGCGGCCCTGCTGCACTGGCTGGATGACGCCTGGTGGCGCTCGGCCTCAGCCCAGGAGATCACCGAGGTCTGGGCGCAGGTCACCGGCTGGGGCGAGGGAGCGGCCAAACGGCAGACGCTGGACGTCCTGGCCGCAGAGCTGCACGCTCACCGCGATGTCACGGTGAGCTCGCAGACCACCGCGGCGCAGCTCCTGGACGAGCTGACCGTGGTCATCGTCGACGAACCCCCGGCCGCGCCTGACCCGTCCCGACCGGCCGCGCCCGTAGCCGATCAGAAGGTCTGGCCGGCTACGGGCGTGGTTGCGGCCTCGCCGACCGGTGATGCCGTTCACCCCCCGGTGATCAGTGACCACGCTCCGGCCGCGCCCCGGCAGGACGTGCCTGCTGCCCGGCCGGACACCGGCACGCAGCAGCCGATCACCGATCCCGATCCGAACACGACACCGCCCGCCCCCGCCGCGGCGGCCACTCCCGTCACCGGCCCGCCCGCGCCACCCCGCGCAGAACCCGCGCCTTCCTCCTCTCCCCCTGCCCAGCCCGTCAAGCCTGACCGATCAACGGCCCCGCCCACCGCCGGGGACAGGATCCTGCCCCCGGTGTCCGTTGCGCCGCCGGTCGCCGACCGGCGGGCGGCACCCCCGCCCCAGTCGGCCCCCGGCGTCCGTGACAGCGCACCGCCAGCCGCGCAACCCGCTGCCCCCTCACCTCCTGGCTCACCCGGGGACGAGCCCGTCGCAGACTCCACCGGCATTCCCGACGCGTCGGCTGCACCGGCGCGCGAGGTCGCCTCCGCAGCCGCACCTTCCGATGCGCCAGCCGCAGACCGTCAGGACAGTGCCCCGGCCACACCGGCCCCGGCATCCCCGCACAGGGATACGGCCACACCGGGCGCCGCTGTTACTACCTCGCCGCCCCGCCTCCGCGACCTGCCGCCTGCCGCCAGCGCCCCGACGCCTCCGGCTCGTCCGGATGCGGCGGTCTCGCCCGGTGACAGCGGTCCGGAGCCGGTTTCCGCGCCGGAACCGCCCGCACCCGCCCGTACTCCCCTCCCGGCACCTGCGGCATCGGCCGCTCCGCCGCCGCGGCGGCCGGGCACGGTGGCCGGACCCGATCCCCGCGCCGGCACAGCCCCGCCGGAGCCGGAGCGCACGCCGTCGCCGCCCCTGCCGGAGCCGAGCGGCCGCCGCGACCGGTTCGCCTCGGCTAAGGAGCTGGACGCCGCACGCGCCGTGCTCCAGCGCCTCTACCAGGCATGGGCCGCCACCCCGACGGCCACGCTCCTGCACAAAGAGGAAGAAGAGCTACGCGCCGAGCTCGGTACGGCCGGAACCAACGAAGGCGCGTTCATCGACCTGGCCTGGAGGAAGCTCAGTCCCGTATCCGATGCGCCCGGCCCGGCCGCCGCCGGGTATGCGGGGCTGCTTGAGGCGTGCACCACCGGGGAGCGGCTGCTGGCCGCCCGGCAGGTCTTCGTCACCGCCGATGATCGCCACATCCTGCAGCTGCTGGCCGCGCACGCCAGCGAGCTGACCGTACGGCTGCGCGCCACCGCCGCGAGCGGGCCGCCCGCGCGCACGGCTCCCGCCGGTGTCCGCGCACCGGATCGACGCACCCGCCTCGGCGACACCCCTGGCAGCCCAGCGGTGCCCCGCAACCGCGCTCCCGCCGCTTCCTCGTCTCCGGCCGGGCGGGAGCAGCCGACCCGCGCCGATACGCCCGCGTCCGCCCCGGTGCCGGCCCGCACCCCGCCGCAACCGCACCCGGCCGCGCGTCCGACGGGTGCCCGGTTTGCCAGCCTCGCGGAACTGCGCGCCTTCTACCGGCAGCAGGGCAGCGCCCTGGCCGATGAGGCCACCCTCGGGCTGGGGCGCGACGGGTCTCTGGCCTACCACCGTCCCGCCAGCCGCGTCGCCTGGCAGCTGCTGCACGCCGCGACCGCGACCCCGATCCGGCGCACGGACTTTCCCGGCGGCAGCGACGTGCTGCCGGAGTGGGGCAGCGAGCGCGCGATCCGCCGCCTGCTCGCGACGATCGAGCACCTGCGCGACGCCCAGGGCCAGCCCGTGGACTGGGACACCGACGATCCTGCGATCCTGCGGCAGCGGATCGACGCCTTCCGCACCGGCGACGGAGAGTCCTGGTGGGATGCGCTGCTGCGGGTGACCGCCGAGCACGACATCGCCGGTGGCCATCCCACCACCTCGGCGGCCCGCGGCTGGCTGGCCATCCGCACCGATCCGGACCGGCCTGCGCTGCCCGAGGGTCACAGCTACGGTGACCAGTTGCGGCCGGGCATGACGCTGACCGTGCGCGAGGACGACCACGCCGTGCCGACCTCCGCCCGCATCACCGCGGTCACGCCGGGGCACCGTACGGGCCAGTTCCAGGTGCACTTCGACAACGGCACCGACATCACCGTGCTGCGCAACGAACGCTTCCTGCTGGGTGAGGCGGCGATCGTGCGCGACCGCAGCGGAGCCGTGCGCGAGGAGCTGGTGCTCACCGCCGACCTGTCCGCCGGGCAACGGGTGCGCTGGACGACCACGGCCGGCGCGGTGGACCTGGAGCTGCTGGAGCGGGGATTTCGGCCCGGTGAGACGGTCACGATCACCGGGATGTTCCTGGGCCGCGATGAGCAGGACCCTTCCCTCATCCTGCTCGGCACCGTGGAGGTCCGCAGCCAGCAGCGCGACCGCGTCGTGCTGGTCCCGGACGTGCACGAGGTGGACGCCCCTGCCCGGGTCATGCTCCTGCACCCCCCAGCGCAGGAACGCACCGAACCCCCGGCGGACACGCACTCAACCGACCTTGCCCCTGCTGCCGTCCCCGGTCCCGAGCGGTCCCCCGCGCCGGCAGCGGAGGGGCCGGTGGCCTCACCGGATCCGCCCCCGGCACCGGCCCCGCCTGCCGGGCCGCGTCCTTTCGGTGACGCGCCTGCCTCCGCGCCGCCCCACGCGCCGGCCGCTCCTGCCCCCGCTGATCCGCCCCCTGTCCGGCCCGGTTCCGCTGGCCGTGCCGGTGATGCGGCCCCCGAACGCCCGGGCGAGGTCGATGGCGATCAGATGATGCTCGTCATCGGCGAGCCGACGCCCCTGTCCCGCAGCGCTCCCGCTCCCGGCGGCACCGCCGGTGAACCGTCGGCACCCGCCATCGCCGCGGCCGTCCCCGGCCCGCAGGCCACACCGCCAGCCACGCCAGCGATCGAGCAGCCGACCGCATCACCGCCGTCTTCAACCGCCGCCCCCGCCGCCCCGGCGGCCGGTGGCGCTGCCGCTGCGGTGCCCGGGCCCGCCACCGATGCCGACACCGCCCGCGCGCTGGGCCAACTGCCTCCATCCCTGCTGGCCACCCTGCTGCGCGGCCGCGACGACCCCCGGCACCTGCGCTTTGTGCACGCGGCCCTCGACCACCTCCGCAGCTCCGGCCAACCGGATGCCGATAGCGCACCCCAGATCGAGATCACCGCCGCAGGCCTGCGCATCAGCGCCGACGGCCACCGCGAAAGCAGCCTGACCTGGCAGGAGGTCATCCAGTGGCTGGAGCCCGCCGCCGAGCTGCCGCAGTGCGACATCCTGCGGCGCGCCGACCTGCTGCACGCCCGCTACGCCAGCGGTGAGGAAAGCCTGCGCCTGGTCGGCCAAGCACAGCTGGGCGCACTGGTGCGCGAGGAACTCCGCGACTACCAAGCGCAGGCGGCCACGTCGATCCTCCAGGCGGCCCAAGCCGCCCATGAGCGCTCCCCGGGCGGCCGCCCGGCCGCCCGCGTCCGGCCCAAGACGCGCCGCGATGCTCCCGATGACAACGCGCTGCTGTCGATCGGCGAGGTCGCCCCGGACGACGACCCCGAAGAACGCGCGGCCGCGATCCTTAAGCGCCTGGAGCGCCTGGAGGCGCTGGCCCCGCCGCGCGCCGGCGCGGGCACGCCGGTGCGGGTGAGGCAGCTGAAGGCCGGCATGGTCATCACCGACCCGCAGCAGTCCCGATGGCCGCTGCGCTTGACCGGACCGGCTACGGCCACCGGTACCGGGCTTCAGCTCAGCGGCGCCCTGCTGCAGCCCGGCCAGCCGCAGCCGGACACAGCCTGGTCCTACCCCGCTGACACCGGGGCCGATGAGCCGACCGTGTGGGCCCTGCGGACGCCTCCCTCGCTGCGCGAGCTCGACGGCACCTTCCCCGCGAACGTCACGGGAAAGGCCGGACTCTCACCGCCGTCCGCCGCCCGCGAGCGCGATGATGCGGCCGCAGCGGAGCGGGCGTGGCCGGGGTTCGCCACCCTGAGCGAGCTGCTGGCCTACCTCGAGAGTTTCCCGCCCGAGATGCGCCCCGAGCGGCAACGGCGGGCCACGCCGTTCGGGCCCGCCGACACCGACGACACCTACGCCGCGAAGATCAAAAAGCAGAAGGATCTGGCCGGGCATATCCGCCGCTGCCGCGAACTGGTCCTCAGCCCCGGCGGGCACCTGCTCATCTACACCGACCGCGACGGCCAGCGTCAGATCGCCCTGGCGCGCACGCTGCTGCATCTGCCCGCGGTGTTCCTGGAAGGGCGCAGCAGCCAGCAGGCCGTGGTCCTGGCCGGGTGGATCGAACAGCAGGTGCGCGACGCCGACGGTGCCGTCTTCCCCTGGAGTTCGCCCCAGGCCCGCCAGGAGATTAGGCAGTGGCACTCGGCCGACGGCCGCAGCATCCGCCAGGAGATCCAGCGGCAGATCGCCGCCTACGACCGCGCCCACGGCATCGCCTCCCTGGCGGTGCGCGAGGACGACGAACAGCAGGCGGCCGACCAGCAGCGCCAGCGGCCTGCGGCCGGTTCCATCACCCCGCAGGAGATCACCCTCGGCGAGCGGATCCGGGTGATCTCCCGCGGCGGCGTATGGGTGCAAGGTCACGTCCAGGCCATCACCGACCACCCCAGCCGTCCGGTCGTGAAGGTGGTGCGGCTGCGCGAGAGCGACGGCACCGAGGCCACGCAGGAGATCGACCCGGCCGAGCACAGCGTGATACGGCTGCCGGACCTGCAGGCCGCCCCCACCGGCCCGAGGGTGGGCGCCCCTGCCTCGCGCATCGACGCCGGCTCCCCCAGTGACCGTCTTTCCGCTCCTGCCGGCGAGCCCACCCGCCTCCACGACGCCGACGACCCGCAGCCGCCCGCAGCCGCCGAAAGAACCGAAGCCTCCCCCGATGCGCCGGTCCTCCCGGAGCCCTCAGCGTCCTCGGCGGCTTCGCCCGCCCCAGAGTTGCGGGCCCCTGCCAGAAGCTGGCCGGACGAACGTGACGCCCGCCTCCTGGACGCGGCAGAAGCGCTGGCCCCGGACGTGTTCACCGCAGCCGACACCGCGCGCATCCAAACCGCTCTCACCGGGCTGGCCGAGGCCGTGGCCTCCCCGCGGGAAGTTGAGGTCTACCAGGCCTGGATGGTGGCCGAGCATGTCCTGGCCACCACGCCACCTCCTGCGGACGGCGCCGGTGCCGCCGCCGAGCGGGAACGCCAGCGGCTGCTGCAGGTCGTCCGCGCCGCGGTGCGGGCCCGCGAGAACCGCTTTGCGACGCCATCGAAGATCAGCATCGAGTCGCTCATTCTGCACGGCAGTTTTGGCTTGCAGGACGGCTACGACGCCGAGCAGATGGCCGCAGCCGCACGTACGGTCCTGGCGGCCGCGCTGGCCGACCTGCCTTTGCGCGCCGCGGCCGCCGCGACGGACAAGGGCGACTTCACCGAACGCGTCTTCTCCCTCTGGCTCGTGCGGCTGGTGCGCTCCGGTGAGGCCGCGCTGCCGCCGGAGTTTCGCTCCTTGTACTTCAGCCACGTCCAGCATGACCTGCACCAGCGGCTGGCGGCGGCCGTGCAAGGCGTCGTCGCCCTGGAAGGAGTCGCGCCCGGCCACCCCGATACCGCCATCATCCCGGCGCAACCGCGCGACGAGGTGGAACGCGCCCAGGACCGGATCCTCACCGCCCTGCGCGAGGCCGGAGTCGCCTTCTACGTGATACATCGCGACGACGGTCACACATCGATTCAGATGTCCTACGACGGCAAACAGCAAGAGAGCGCCCACCTTCCGCTGGATGTCGCCGCCGCCCGGTTCGCTCCGCAGCTGGGCATCACCCCCCAGCCGCTGCGTGACAGCGACATCATCGACGCTCTTGCCCAGCGCTCCCCAGGCTGGTGGGCCAGCTTCATCAACTCGATCGACGAGGCGGCTCTCCATCTGGGCGGCTATGGCAGTGTCCTGACCATACGCACCGCCGTTGAGGTCACCGCCGACAACCTGTCCATCGAGGTCCGTGACGTCGACGGCACCCGCCGCGGCACAGTGCCGTGGCGGCAGATCATCGACCGGTGGATCCGGCCCGTGCTCACCGACCAGCACCGGCTCATCATCCGCACGTGGCTGGATGTCAGTGCCCAGTACACGCGCTGCCTCCAGCGGGGGGTATTCGACGCCACCGGCACCGTCGAGCACGCGCGCGCCGCGCAGCGCGCCCTGGATGAGGCCGCCGCCGCGGTCCGCGACGAGATCGCGGCGTTCGCCGCCCGCACCCCGCTGAGCCCGACCAACGCCTCGACCGCAGGTGCGGCACCACCGCAGGCCGAGAACCTGGTGCCGGTGGTCACCGAACCGGACCCTGCGGTCGTTGCCGCGCACCAGGACCGGCTGGAGCGCATCCGCGAACTGGCCGCGGAGGTGCCCGCGCAGTGGCAGAGCACCAAGGCGCTGTCTGAGCTGCGCGCTGGAGATGCCTTGGGCCCCTCCAACCCCGACGGGTATCTGTTCACTGAGGGACACCTGTTCGTCTTGACCGACGATCCGCGCGACAACGGCGACGAGGTCGTGGTGACCGGCCGCGTCCTGCACCACGGCGCCTACGCCGAACCCTCCACCCGCACCATCGCCAAGAACGGCGGCGACCCGGTCCAGCAGGTGATCCTGCTGCCGCGCTTCGCTCCACCGCCGCCCGAGCTGATCACCGCCGCCGCCCCGCCCGGCGCCACGGAACCGGTCCAGGCCGTCCTGCCGGCCCCCGCTGCTCCTGCCGAACAACACCCGCCCGCCGCACCGGCCCGGCCCGCCAGCGACACCCCCATAGAAGAGCTGGACGATCCCCCGTCGACCTCGGCCTGGTTTTCCGGCCTGTTCGGCTTCCCCCTGTCGCCGCAGGAGCGGGCACAAGCACTGGAAGCGCTCGACGCCGTGGCCGAACAGGCGCTCGAACATCCGGGTCTGCGCCGCGCCGCCACCGAGCTGGAGCTGCGTGACTTCGAGGTGCGGATCTTCCCGTTCTGGCTGACCGAGCAGATCCGCACCTCCCCTGCCGTGCCCGAGGCGTTACGCCGTACCTACTTCACGGGCACGCAATCGATGCTGTACATCCGCCTGGCCCGCTACCTGCACGGCCGCTGGCAGCGCATGGAGGCGCCCTCATCGCCGATATCGGCGCCGATCCCGATCAGCGACGCGTACACCGACCGGATCATGCAAGGGCTGCGGGATGAGTACGCCTACGGCCACGACCCGGTCTTCCACGACGACGGCCGCGTCCACGTCCACGTCTCCCTGCAAGGCGACACCCTCCCGCTGGATGTCGCCGCCGAACGACACGCCCCCAAGCTCGGCATCCGCTCCCAGCCTCTCACCGACGCCGATCTGGCGACCGTGCTGGGGCACCTCGGTTACCGGTGGCTGGCCCGCGCCCTGCGCGCCGCCGACGACCCCGGCCTGACCGCGGAGCTGTTCCCGTGGGGAAGCCACCGCCAGCGCGGCCCGGATGAAACCGACCCCGGCGCCCTGGAGGACATCCACGCCGACAAGGGCGGCCTGGAGATCCAGATCGAAACCCCGGCCGGTACCCGCCGGGGGCGGCGCGGCTGGCCGAAACTGCTGCCCTGGCTGCGCGAGCGGGTCCCCGACGGCCAGCGCCGGATCCTGCTGGCCGCCGATACCGCCCTGGACGGCTACCGCACACATCGGGAGCATTTCGCCCTCACCGGGCAAGAAGCGCTGCGGGATCAGGCCGTCACCGAGCTGACCGGTCTGGCCGACGCGGTCCGCGCCGCCGTACGGCAGGCGGCCACCGCACCGGCCGCGCCGGCCCGTTCCCGACCGCAGATGGCGACGCTGTTCGACGACGACAGCTCGCATGACGACGTCGACGTCGACGTCGAGGCGGTGCTGGCGCGCATCACCGCCCTCAGCGTGATCCTGCCCGAGGCGCGCACCACCAGTGCGCGCCTGTCGCAGCTGCGCCCGGGCGACGTCGTTCACCGCCCCGAGAACAGCAGCGCTCCCCTGCTCGTCACCCAGGAGCCGACCGAGGCCGACGGCCGCTGGAGCGTGGCCGGCGTCGTGCTCACCGCGGGCGTGCGCGGCGAGACCCTGTCCTGGCCGCCACCCGAGCACAGCCCCGAGCCTGATCCCGACGTCATCGTGCTGCACCTGCCCGGCTCCCTGGACGGCATCGTCACCCCGCCCCCAGCCGCCGAAGCCCCACGTGCAGAGCCGTCCACCACGACGCGCCCCTCCTCCACGGCGGTATCGAGCACAGCGCCAAACCTCACCAGCGCCGCCGACCCCACCCCACAACCGCTGCCCGCGGCCGCCGCACCCTTCGGTGATCCCGCTCGCGCTCAGGAGGCCGCCGACCCTCACGCAGGTACAGCCGCCGACCCCAGCGCACCAACCGGGTCGCCTGTGCCTCTCGGGGAAAGGGAAACGGACATCAGGTCCGCCTCGGCAGCGCGGACAACCACCACGGCACCGTCTTCACCGGCAGAAGACTCGGCACCCGCCGAACTGACCGACATCGACATCTTCTACGCGTTCAAGCTGTATGGCCCGCGTTTCATGTCGATCGTGCTGCGCAGTAAGGACGACCCTCAGGTTCTGCGCGATGAGATCTCCATCCATCGGGGCACCGGCGGCCGGCGAAACGGCGGCCCGGAACACGGCGTATCCGAGTCGATTGACGTGCGGCGCAACGGCTTGGAGATCGAAGTCGGCCGCGGCACCCGGCGCGGGTTGGTGCCCTGGAGGCGCCTGCGGCAGTGGCTCACCTCCAACCTGGACCCGCTCACCCAGGAAACCTTCCTGGCCGCCGAATGGCTGGCGACCGGCTACCGCACGGCGAGCACCGGTTTCGCCGCCATCGGCGAGCGGCACCTGCACCGCCAGGCGGTACAAGAGATCAACGACGTCCTGGAGATGCTCACCACCGACATCCTCGAACGAGCCTTGCAGGCGGATCCGCCCTCGCCTACACCACCCCGCCGCCGCGCGGCTACCGCCGAGGCACCTGATGGGCTGTTCGATCTCGGTGCCGAGGCCGTCACGGCCACCACCGATCACCCCTATGCCGGGCACCTGGCCCGGTTGCGGCAGCTGAGAGCGCTCTTGCCCGCACGCTGGGGTGAGCACATCCCGTTGAGCCAGGTACGGCCCGGCAGCGTCATCCACCGCCCTCACTCTGCTGAGCTGTTGCGCGTCACCGAACCGGTCACCGATCGCGGCGATGACCTCGAGCTGGTCGGCGAGCTGGTCGACAGCGGCGCCCGCGCCACCGCGACCTGGTCCAAGCACCCCTTTGGCTCGCCCGTCCCCAGCCCCGATCCCACCGTGGAGGTCATCGGGCTGCCGCAGTCGCTGGCTCCCCTGTTCGCCAGCGGCCCGCAATCGGCGCCCGCCTCTGTCCCTGCCGAGACGCAATCCCTCCGGTCTGCCGGCCATCCCGCCCCGGCTGCCGAACACCCCCGCGATCAGCAGGAGCGGCCTGCGTTCTCCCTCGGCCCTGGCAGCGCCGAACATGAGAGCGATGCTCTGGAAAAGGACGGTCCCGCAGGCGGTCGCGCCATCCCGGGTGAGTCCCCCGGCTCGTCGCGTGCGGTGGTCCCGCCGTCCGCTGCTGAGGCCGGTCCCGGCGCGCCCACGCCCGCCCTTCCCGTGGTGGTTCCCCTCTCCGGCACGGCACCGGACGCGCCGGCGACCGCCGACGCGGACCACACCCGGGACACACCTGAGGAGCGCAAGGCGCGCTTGCGCTCCGCGGTGGACGACCTGTGGGCGATCACCCTGCCCAAGGCGACCTTCGCCCCCGCCGACGCGGCCCGCATTCAACAGGCCATCGCCGATCTGGCCGAAACGCTCCCCGGGCCGCGCCCGGTGGAGATCTACCGCTGCTGGGCGGTGCTGCAGCACGTGCTGGCAACCGCCGAAGTCCCGGCCGAGGCTTCGGCCGCGGCGAGGTTCCACGACGCCTGCGAGCATCTGCTGGATGTGGCGCGCACCGCCCTGTCCGCCCGCGCGAACTACTACTACGACGGCACGATGATCATCGTTGAGTCGCTGCTGAAGGCCGACCATCCGCCCCTTGAGGGGATCACCACAGGGGTCAACGCGGTGACCGCGCTGGCGCTGGCCGATATGCCGTTGCGGGCCTCAGCCGCCACGCTGGAGTTCGACGACTTCACCGAGCGGGTCTTCTCCGCCTGGCTGGCGCGGTTGATGCACGCCGGCCAAGTCGAGCTGTCACCGGAGTTTCGCGCCTTTTACTTCTCCGACCGACAAAGCGACCTGCACCAGCTACTGGCGGCCGCCGTGCGCGGCATCGTCGCCGTCGACGGCATCGACCCCACCGGCGCCGCCGTAGCCGTCGAGCCCGCCCAACCGATCACTGAGGCCGAACGCATCCACGACGAGATCCTCACCGCGCTGCACGCCGCAGGCGTCGTCTACCGGATGACTTATTGGCCCGACGGGCGCACCTCGATCAAGATGACGCACAACGGCAACGAATCAGAGCACGCGGATCTGCCGTTGGACATCGCCGCCGCCCGCTTCGCCCCCCAGCTGGGCATCACCCCCAAGCCGTTGCGTGACGACGACGTCGTCACCGGGCTGAGCCGCTACAACACCTCCTGGTGGGCGCACTTCGTGTCCGTGATGGACGACCCTGCCGGACTGCGGGAGCTCACCTCCCAGATCAACGGGCAAGGCAACGCCCGAACCACCGCTCAGGGCCTGCACATGGAGGTGCACGCCGTCGACGGCACCCGCCGCGGGGTCGCACCCTGGCGGCAGATCATCGACCGGTGGATCCGGCCCGGACTGGCCCAGCAGCAGCGGCGCATCCTGGTGGAAGCCATGGCGGCCCACCACCACTCCATGCAGGGCCATGAAGTGTTCGCCATCACCGGCACCGACGAGCACGCCTCCGCCCTGCGCCGGGAGCTGAACACCTACGCCACGATGATCCGCGATGAGGCGATGGCGTTTGCCGCCCGCACCCCCCTGGGCCCCATCGGCTCACCGGGACCGGCCCACACGTCGGCGCCGCAGGCAGAAGACCTGTTCTCCGCCGCGGCAACCGATGACGAGCAGACGCTCTCGGCGGCCCGCCAGGAAGTGCTGGACCGCATCAGCGAGCTGATGGCCGAGCTCCCCGAGCAGTGGGAGACCACCACGGCGCTATCACAGTTGCGCGCTGGAGACGCGCTGGGCAGGCTCCGCCACGACATGCGGCTGTTCGTGCTGACCGAGGATCCACGCGATACCGGCGATGAGGTGGTCTTGACCGGCCGCATCCTGCGCCGCGGCGTCTACGCCGACCCCACCACCCGCACCATCGCCAAGGACGGTGAGGATCCGCCGCAGCAGATCGTACGGCTGCCGCGTTTCGCGCCCCTGCCGCCGGAACTCACCCCCGACCAGGATCCCCTCGCCGACGCCCCGGTGCAGGAACAGTCCGCCACCGCCGCGATGACGGCTCCCGAACCCGTCTCCCACGCGCCGGGCGGGGACACCCTCGCGCTCACCGACATCGACATCCGCTACGCCATCACCGACCAGAACCCGTGGTTCCTAGCCGCGCTGATTCGCAGCATCGACGACCACCGGGCACTCCACAGGGTGATCTCCGGGCAGCACGGATCCTCCGGGACCCGCTCCGGCGGGCCCGAGCCCGGCCTGTACCAGCTGACGCAGGTCCAGCCGAAGGGCATGGAGATCACGGTGCGCGCCCCGGACGGCACCCGGCACGGCCTGGTGACGTGGGGGCGCCTGCGGCAGTGGATCGCCCCTGGCCTCGACCCGCACCTGCGCGATGCGTTCTTGACCGCCTCGTCGGTGGATGCCCGCTACACCTCGGCCCGGGAGGTGTTCGGCGCGATCAGGGAATCCCACCTGCACGCGATGGCCCAGCAGGAACTCGACGCGCTCCTGCACGAGTTGCGGGCCACCATCCTCCACCGCGCCCTGCACACCCACCAGAGCGATCCCGCCGGACAGGATCCGCCCTCGCGCCGTACATCAGCGGTCCCGGACACCGCCGCCACGCTGTTCGACCTCGACGCAAACGCCGCAACCGACGATCCCTACGCCGCGTCCATGCAGCGCCTGCGCGATCTGGCGGCGGTCCTGCCCGACCACTGGCACGACCCCACGCCGCTCAGCCAGATCCCGATCGGCAGCTTCTACAACCACTCCGGCTACTCCGGCGCGGTGTGCCGCGTGACCGCACCCGCCATCGACCATGGCGAGTATGTCGAGATCGCCGGTGAACTGCTCAACGGCGAAGCCGTCACCAGCCGCTGGTACAAAAACAGCGGCTCCTCTGTCTGGGAGGCGGGCGCCGAGCCCGCGGTGAAGATCCTGGTGCTGCCCCGTTCGCTGGCGCCGTTGTTCCCCTCTGCCCCGGACGATCTTGCCACGGCTTCCATCCGCGGACCTCGCGCCGTCGCTTCGGCCGAATCCAGCGAATCCGCCGAACCTGCCGATCCCGTCCTGCTCCGTCCTCGCGATGACCTCGCCTCTGTACCTGAAGCCGACGCCCCTGCCGAGTCGACCAGCACCGGCCGGCGGACCGCCTACTATCCGGCGGACGGAGTCTTCGATCCTGCCGTCACCGAGCAGTTGCGCCAGGCCGCCATCCGGCTGGAGCACGCGCTGCGTCGCGGTACCGCCGCCGATCTGGACATCGCCTACGGCGCGTTCGTCGACGCCGTCCACGCGCCTGCGGTCAACGCCGCACCGACCGAGCCGGGCCCGGTCACCGGTGAAGTCGATCGCCTGCTGTATCGCGCCGCCAAGGCGTGCGAGCAGCGAGCGATGGACCTCATCCCGGCGATCGCCGCCGCCTACGGGCTCGACGAGCACGCCGCCGCCGCGCATATCGATGCGCAGCGACGTCATCGGCCACTGGAGGGCGTGGCCGCCTACGCCCGGCGCATGGATGACTGGGAACCGGAACAAGCCGACGCGACCGCGATGACCCTGCTCGCCGACCACCACACCGATCTGCCGGTCGATCCGCGGATCCTGCCGGCCCTGTCGGTCGCGCACCCCGAAGGTCCGGAAACCGAATACCTGGCCGGTGCGCAGCTCGCCGACACCTGCTACACGAAGAACGATCTTCGTTCGGCGTGGACGGCGGACGAGGAGACCGTGCGCGGCGCCGTCGACTACGCCCGCGCCCGGGCCCGCGTGCCGGACACCCGGACCGATCTGGACCCCGCCGGATGGGCCGATCTCGCCGCGGGCCTGGATCGCATCCGCGCCTGGCAGCAGACCATGCCCGAGGCCGAACGCCTCCGCGCGGTCGCGGCCCGCCTGGAGCTTCCCCCCATCGATACGGCCGTCGGCGGGTATGCACGACGTCGCGCGATCGCCACCGGCGCGCACACGCATCTGGCCCGGCTGCTGACGCTGTCGGACACCGCCGTGCAGGTGGAGGCCATAGGCCTGCACGCCCTGGTGGACCACCACGACCGCGCGCCCGGCCTGCCCCGCTTCCGGCGCGAAGAGATCATCGCCGAGGTATTGGCCCGCCTGGTCGCCTGGGATGCGTTTCTGCTGCACACCCAGGTCACCGATCCTGATCGGCCCGTGATTCCTGCTCCCGCCTACCGCTCTGGCATCGCGCTGGCCCGGAACCTGCGCGCCGAACGACGCGACCCTGAGGCGTTTGCCGCCGCGGTGCGCGCCGCCGACCGCGAGGCGTTGATCGGCGCCGCCGACTACGCCCAGGGGCGCGGCGTCGATCGCGAACTGGTGCCCTCCGTGCCTGAGGTGAAGGCCGAAGCACAGCGCTGGCAGGATGTGGCCGCCGCTATCTGGACGGCTCTGGAGATCACTGCGGAGCAGCGGCCCGAACTGACCGGCCTCCCCCTCAGTGCCCTTCCATTGCCCGGGACGGCCACCGATGCCGATGTCCCCGCGGCGCCGTCCGCGTCCTCCGGTCAGCCGAGCGCGCCGTCTACCGCGGATGAGCCGCAGCTTCGCGTACCGACCGGCCCACAAACTCAAGACCAGCCCTCGGGACCGTTCGCCCCCGCCGATGGCCTGTTTCCCGCCGAGACGCACCGCGAGCTGATCGAGCACGCCCGCACCTACCGCGACGCCCTCGACAGCCGTGATGCCGCCAGCATCGATATCGCCTACCAGCAGCTGGCCGCCGCGTGGCGCGGTGCGGTCGCCGACCTGGACCCACCGCGTGACGCCCCCGTGCTCAACGAACGCGATCGCGTCCTGGGCCAGGCCCGCCAAGCCGGGATCGAGGCCGCCGTCGCCCTCACCCGGCGCATCGCCCTGGCCAACGGCGCCAGCGCCGCAGAAGCCGAACGATTCGCCAGCCAGCAGCGCACCATGCTGGAGCCGTTGGCCGGTGTCAGCCGCCTTGCCGAGTTCCTCGCCCAACGCACGCCGGCCGAGCTGGACGCCTCCGCCATGGTCCAGCGGGCCCGACTGGACGTCGGCCTGTTCTCCAACGAGGCCGCTCTCCCGGCGCTGTCGGTCGTCCAGACCCGGCCTCCCAGCGTCGCCTACCTGGCCGGGGCCGAATTCGCCCGCACCCTGCATGATCAGCAGAACGTCGATGAGGCATGGGACGCTGATCGTGAGACGGTGCGCGGTGCGCTGGACTACGCCTGGGCGCGGGTGGGGATCAGCTCCCACCACGCCGCCGCCCAGGTGTCGACGTGGACTCCCATCCGAAATCACCTGCAGCGCATCTGGAACCACCGCAGCCCTCAGATGGACGAGGCTCGCCTGCGGCGCTTGGCCCGGACCCTGCACCTTGCCGATCCGCCGGTGGAGGCTCTGGCCGAGCTGACCGTGACACCCGCCCCAGCTGAGGAGATCACCCGGCAAGAAAACGCCCTGCGAAACGCCAGCGACGACGACGTCCACACCGAGGCGATGGCGATCCGGGCGATGCTCGACCTGCTCGGCGACGCTCCGCAGATCTCCGCCGATGACCGCCGTAACCAGTTGCGGCAGACCCTGCTCGTGCGGCTGCCGGCCTGGGATGCCGTCACCGCGAACCTGGCCCGT
Source organism: Planomonospora antibiotica (assembly GCF_014647955.1). Lineage (NCBI taxonomy): Bacteria > Bacillati > Actinomycetota > Actinomycetes > Streptosporangiales > Streptosporangiaceae > Planomonospora > Planomonospora antibiotica. The sequence continues at coordinate 34,081 of NZ_BMQE01000050.1, forward strand.
GACACCCAGCGCGCGCCGCTGCCGGATCCGGCTTACCTGGACGGCGCCGATCTGGCCCGGAGTCTGCACGACCAGCAGCTGGATGCTGCGGGCATCCGCGCCCGGCTCGACGGCTGCGACCCGCGCACGCTGCGCGGCGCCGCCGCCTACGCCCATGAGCGCGGTGACTTGATCAACCGCGGATGGGTACCGCTGGATTCAGCAGCCAGAGCCGCGGGGATGTTCGCCTGGCAGCTCCTCGATTCCCAGCTTCGCCAGCAGCGCGACAGCCTGTCGCAGCCGGCGGACGCTCCCGGCGGCAGCCTCGATCTTGCCTCCGCGTCGATCACTTCCGCGCCGACCGCTCCCTCCCCGCCCGTCCCGCCCGCCGATGCCCTCGCGCCCGTCGCCGGGGCTCCCGCATCGACGGGCGCGTCCCTCACCGCCGAACCACCGGCCGACGTCACGCAGATGCTGCACCGCTGGGGCAAGCTCGCAGCCGACGAATCGATCACCATGTCCCCCGGGCACCGGTGGTTCCTGCGTGACATCGCCGATCCGGCCATCACGAACGAGGTCACGTTCACCCTCACCCCCGGGCGCCGTCTGGCTGTACAGCGATCAGGATCCAAGGGCCGCTACTCCTACCGCATCATCACCAGCGCCGATGGGCGTCCCCTGCCGGAGGCGTTCCAATCTCAGCACAAGGGCTTCAAGGGAGCGCTGTCCCTGGCGACCGCGTATGAACAGCGTCTGATCGGTGGTGACGGCGCTCCTTACCTCTGGGGCGTCGGTACGGAGGCTGATCAGGAATGGCGCTCGGAGCGGGATGAGCACGTGGGTGAGGCGCTCGCCCGGATCAAGGGCGAGCATGACCGCGACCACGGATATGCGACCAAGGACGCCGAGAAGGTCATCGCCTATGAGCGCGGGGTCACCGTGCAGCCCGATCGGGCGCCATCCGGCCCCGGACACGTCTACGGCGATCAGATCCAGCCCGGCGATCGCATCCGCGTCCAGGCCGGATTCGCCTGGGAGAACAAGCACGTCATCGACGAGGTCACCCAGACGACGGAAGTACATCCAGGTGCCTTCGAGGTCGTCTTGGCCGATGGCACCATCGCCACGGTGCTGCGAAACGACCGGCTGGAGCGGGATCCGGACGAGCCGATCGTGCGCGACCAGGACGGACGCCGCTACGGGCAGAAGGTCCCGAACCACCGGCTGGCGGCCGGAGACAGCGTCGAGTTCGACGAGTACGACCCGCACCTGAACGCGCTGGCCGGTCTGGGACGCGGCCAGGAGCTGCGGGTGCGGGCGCGCATCGCCGGGGAGCGGTTCGACTGCGTCCAGGGCGGCCCGCTGCAGGATGTGACCTTCCACCGCGCCGACGGCACCGAGCTGCCCATCGATGACATCTACCGGGGCCGGTACACGCGGTGGGTTCCCGCCCCCGTCACGACGCTGCTCGACGCCCCGCAGCCGGAGCGGCAGATGCTGCCCGCCGCCGCGGCCGCGCTGGATCGGCCGCTGCCGGAGGGCTGGACGCAGGGGGAAGGCTTCTCCTACCTGCTCCAGCCGGGCGATGACGTCGCGGTGATCACCACGGTGTCCGTGCGGGACAACCCGGAGGCCTTCGAGGGCACTCCGGCGGCCCACCTGCACCAGGTCCGCGTCACCGGCCGCGTCGCTCCCGGGAGCCGCACCCAGCGGGGAGGCACCTACAGCGAGCTGGAACTGCTGGATGCCCGCTGGCAGGCCCTCGACAGCTTCGGCGCCCCGATGGGGGCCCTGCTGCCGCTGGGCAGCCGGCACACCGACGAGCTGGGGCGGGCGCTGACCTCGCTGCAGGTGTACTCCACCCACCGGGTCGCCTACCGCCGGCCGCCGCAGCTGCCCGACCCGCACCTGCCCCACCATCCCGGCCTGCTGCTGGAGCGTGTCGGCGACCAGCCGGAATACCGCCTGCTGCAGGGGGATGCGCCGCTGGGCGGCATCCGGCGCTTTCCGTCCGGGTGGCACTTCAAGCAAGAAGACGCCGACCCCTCCGAGCTGGAAGCGCACAGCTGGCGCGATGCGCTGGATCATCTCCTGCACGCCACGACCGGGCGCCTGCTGGACGGCGCGGCCCCCGGAGTGCGCTTCACCCGCTTGGAAGAGGCCGTTGAGCATCTGCGATCCGGCGGGGACCGGCCCTTCCCCGCGGCCGCCGCCGGGGCCCAGCACCTGGCGCGCCTGCCGGAACCGCGGTTGGCCGCCGACGGCTCCTTTGTGATCATCCGTGGTCCTGGTGACGCGTCCTGGCGCGTCGCCCACACCGGCAGCGGCCTGCTGCTGCGCAACTACGCTGTCGCCACCGCCCAGCAGGCGGCGGACTTTGCCGCCGCCCTCAAGCCGCTGCCCGGCCCCGACGGGCAGCCCTTCGCCTGGGATGCCGCCGATGCGGCCACCCGTCTTGCCGCGCTGAGCCCCGCGATCACGGCGGCCTACGTCGAGCTGATGATCGGCTCCGCCGTCTCCGGGCTGCCGCCGGAGGAACACCACGACGCCGTCGCGCGTCTGCGGGCGGCCTACGCCGATCAAGAACCGCCGGACTTCACCCCCTGCCCTCCTGAAGGCGAGCACGCCGAAAAGACGGTCCCCGCCGGCACCGGCCCGGCCCCCACCGTCCACCCCGACGAGGCCGCGCTCACCACCGACCTGCAACGCACCTGGCACGACCTGCACGGCTGCGACCCCGCCCACTGCCCGCTGGGTGATCTCGACGACACCCGCGCCGAGCAGCTGCGCCGTGCCCTGGACATCACCGCGCACCTCACCCAGCTGGGGATCGCCACCGGCAGCCACGCCGTGGTGTGGGAGGCCGGCACCCGCACCCTTCGCGTGCGCTGGCAGCCCCCCGGTCAGGATCCGCCGTGGAGCCTCACCGTCGACGACAGCCCCGACCGGGCGAAAGTCCACCGGGGCAATCAGTGGCTGCTCACCGGATCGCCGGAGATCTCGGCAACGACGCCACCCGCACAGGCCGCCCGCGCCTTCCACACCCTGCTGATCGCCATCGCCGGCCTGCCCGACCCGGCAACCGTCCTACCTGCCGGATCCGCTCCTGCCTCGGCCACCGCGACGGATCGCGCCGACGACACCACGGCTGAGGAGGTGGCGGCGATCCGCGCCCGCCTGGCGTCCCTTCCGGCCCAGGCCCTGCCCACCCGCCGCCCCGCTGGAGCCGATGAGCCGGAAGAAAGCACCGAAGCCTTCACTGAGCGACTGGCCCGGGCCCGCCAGCGGTTGACGGCCATCGCCGCCAGCCCGCACCTGACCCCCACCCCGCACGGGAACCTGCTGGTCGTCGGCGACGAGACCGGCCTGCGCATCGTGACGGCGTTCGCCGGCCTCGACATCGTGCCCGAGCTCCTTCTTCGCGGTCGCCCCGCCCAGGAAGTCGACGCGCTGGCCGCCATCGTGGAGGCCGAACTGCGCGATGCCCACGGCCAGCCGTTCGCCTGGGAGACGGCCGATACCACCGACTGGACCGCGTGGAGCTCCGCACGCGGTCTGGGACTCCGCGACGATGTGATCCATCTGATCGCCGGATACGACCGCGACCACGGCCGCAGCGACTCGACAGCGCTGGTCCGCGACAACGAACGCATCTGGACCGAGCACCACGCCCGCCAAGGCCGTCCCCGGGGGCGCATCGACCGCCATGACATCCGCCCCGGTGACCGGCTCCAGATCATCAAGAGCCGCGGCCGCGGCTGGGACCACGACACGCGCGACGTCCTCGTCGCCGGAGACGATGACGCGGTCCGCCAGCGTGAGAACACGACCGAAATCGACGTCATCGGTGATGACGGCCCGACCACCCTCACCCTCACCTCCGATCACGCCCTGGTCCGACTCGGTGATCTATGGGCGCTGCCCGCGCCGTCAGCTGCCTCTCCCCCTGCCTCTGGCCCGTTGCCTGATGAGCAGGCCACGCCCCATCCGGGGCAGGCTCTCCCCCTGCCTGCCGAGGCGGTGGTCGAACGGCCATCAGTGCCGGACGGCGTCGACAACGCAGCACGTTCCGAGTCGCCGCGGGAAGAAGGTCCGGCCGCGAGCGCCGGTCCACAGGACCGGCAGACGCTCCCCGCCACACTCGCCGAGCAGGCCGCAGCGGCTGACCCTGTCCTGCCGCGGGCGGACGCGATCGGCTTCAGCCGCGACGACCTGGAGATCGGCGACTTCATCGAGGTCGACGGCGTCTGGCACCGCGTCCGGCGGCTCAACACCCTGTCGGTCACCGCCGACAATCAAGCAGGCGCCTCCCCCCGCCACAAATACGACCACATCGGCCGGGTCCGCCGCCCCCGCCCGGACGGCACCGCACCCACCGTCCCCCGCTGGAGGCGCCAGGCCTTCGCCCTGCCGATCGACGCCGTCCGGCACGCCCATCGCCACTCCGACGACCAGCACCTGACCTACCGCGTCTACCGGCGCGACAACGTGTTCGTCGCCGACACCGAGCCCACCGACCGGCCGCACTACGCGATCGACCAGGGCGTCTGGACCCGCGTCGCCAACGGCACGGCCGAGCCGGTGTCCGGGCCGCCCGACTGGAAGGCCCTGACCGAACTGGCCGACGGCGCCTCGGCGACTGCCATCTCACCGGCTCCGATTGATCTCGCTCCGGAGCAGGCCGCACCGGCGAGTAGCGCCGGTGAAGGCCCCGCTGATGCCCCTGCCGTCCCCAGCGGAACCGGTGACCCCGCGACCCCGGAGCAGGTGCGATCGGCCGAGGAACTACAGCAGGCCTGGCACCGCGCCCACCAGCACGTCTACGACTGCACCCCGGACGCCTGCCGAGCCGCTCCCGTGAGCGAAGAGGGCCTGCGGGATCTGCAGCACGCACTGAAGATCAACGATGCGCTCGCACGACGCGGCATCCCCAACGGCCACCACGAGGTGATCTGGGATGACAAGGTGCAGGGGTTCGGCGTCAGCTGGCGCCCGAACCGGCGCAGGCGCCGCTGGGCGGTGTACGTCAAGGCCGACGGCGGCGGCATCTTCCCGATCATGTACGGCGATCAGTGGGCCAGTGCCGGGATCCGCCTGACCAGCGCCACCCCCGTCGAGGAGGTCGCCGCCCGCTTCCACGGCCTCTTGGTCCAGCGCGCCGGCCTGGACGCCCCGGCCACCCCTCCGACCGACGCCGGGCCCGATGTCGCGCCCGCGCAGCCTGCTGTGACGCCGGAGGTTTCCCGTCCCGCTGACAGCAGTCCGGCCCCGACCCCGTCCGCCGCGCCTGCCCCCGATCCCGGCGATGCGCCTGCCGACGTGCCCGGGCCCCTGGCGAACCGCATCCGCATCAGCGCCACCGGCGCCCAGCCCACCGTGTCGGGCACCGCCTTCAACGACCCACCGCCCCTGCGCCACGCTCTCAAGGACAACCACTTCGAATGGAGGAAAGAGCAGCGTGCCTGGGTCTATGAGGGCCCGTCCGGCGATGCCGACCATCACCTCGCCCAGCTGCGCGCGACCATCACCACCCTGGACCGTCAGCACGCCCGCAACGCCGCCGCGGCGACAGCCAAAGCCGAAGCGGCCAAGGCCAAACCGTCCTACCCGCCCACCGCTCAGCAGCAGGCCATCATCGACGCCTGCCTGCAAGGCCTGGATGTCGTCGTCCCGGCGCTGGCCGGGACCGGCAAGACCTCCACGCTACGGATGGTCGCGCACGCGATGGCCGAGGCCCACCCCACCAAGAAGATCATTTACTTCGCGTTCAACCGCTCCATCGCCTACGAGGCGCAAAACGCCTTCCCCGACAACGTCACCGCCAGCACCGCGCACTCCTTCGCCCGGGCCGCGCTGATCGACGGCCGCTACAAGAAGAAGATCAGGAACGTCGGCAAGGGTGTGCGCCTGCCCGCCGAGCAGGCCGCCCTCTTGCACATCCCCCCGGTCTTCCAGGCCGACGGGCAGGAGTTCACCGGAGCCGAGGCCGCCCGCCTGGTGATGGCGACAGTGCAGCGCTACCGCGAAAGCGGCGATGAGCGGCTCAGCGACAAGCACCTGCCGCCCGACGTGCAGGCGAGCCCTTACCTGGCGGGCGCGGTGCTGGCGTACGCGCGCGACGCCTGGGCCGACATCACCGATCCGGCCGGGAAACTGATCTTCGATCACGACGACTACTTCAAGATCTGGGCGCTGGGCAAACCACGCCTGCCCTTCGACATGATCTTCTTCGACGAGGCCCAGGACATCAACGGCGTGCTGCTGAAGGTCGTCCAAGACCAGCCAGTGCAGACCATCGTGGTGGGCGACTCCAACCAGAGCATCTACGCCTTCCGCGGGGCGATCGACGCCCTGGACGGCTGGCCCGCCGATACGACCCTGCCGCTGACGCAAAGCTGGCGTTTCGGCCCCGCCGTCGCCGCCGCCGGCAACCGGTTTTTGACCCTGCTCGACTCGCCGTTCCTGCTGGAGGGCAACCCGCGGCTGGACACCCGTATCGGAACGGTGCCGGAGCCGGACGCGGTGCTGTGCCGGACCAACGCCGGAGCGATCGGGGTGGTCGTCGAAGCGCTGGAAGCGGGCAAGCGGGTGGCCATGGTCGGCGGCGGCCAAGCGCTCAAGGACATCGCCCGCGCGGCCCTGGACCTGAAGAAAGGCCGCCGGACCAAGCACCCGGAGCTGGCCGACTTCCCCACCTGGGACGCGGTGCGTGACCATGTGCGCGACGATTCCGGCAACCAGAGCCTCCAGGTGTTCGTCACCCTGGTGGAGCGCTACGGCGCCGGGCACCTGATCCGCACCCTGGACCAGCTGGTCGACGAAGACGTCGCCGATGAGGAGCAGGCGCCGCAGCTGGTGGTCTCCACCGCGCACAAGGCCAAGGGCCGCGAATGGAACCACGTCCGGATCGCCGACGACTTCCGCGTGCCCAACTTCAGCCAGGACGCCGGGCCGCTCGTCATGCCCTCCGCCGAAGATCTCCGGCTGGCCTATGTGACCGTCACCCGGGCCCAGCGCAGCGTGGATCTCGGGTCGCTGGGATGGATCCTCAACGACGAGGTCGTGGCCGAGGTGATGGCCCGGCTGTCTGAGGGCCGCCAGGAGATCGACCGGCCGATCCCGGTCATCCCGCAGCCCGCGCACCCCGAGGCCGACACGGCCCTCGACGACCAACCGGTTCGGGCGCAGGAGACCCCCGCGGCCGCCGACGCGCCGCAGTCCCGGGAACACGGCGACCGCGCGGTGCCGCAGACGCCGCCGGGCGCCGATAGCGTCTTCGCGGTACAGCGCGACCCGGAGACTGCCGCCGCGGCGGGAGGCGTGGCGGCTGCCGATGCCGCCGGGCTTCCGGGCCCCGGCGTCGGGGATGGCGCCGCTGCCCGCGCCACGGCGCCGGCTCCCTCGCCCGGCGATGGCCTCGGCACCGTTGCCCCCGCGACCGCTGACCCCAGGATCGTGCTGGATGCCGCCGGACCGCTGACCTTGAACCAGTTGCGGGCGTACCTGCGTGAGCACCATGCCGCCATCACGGCCGAGATGCCGGCCGACAAACGCGACAACGCCACCGTTGAACTGCAGCGCCTCGCCGACGACCCGACGCTGACGGTGTCGGCCTCGGGCAACCTGTACTGGTTCAAGGACGGACGCTCCTGGCAGATCGGGGCCGTCGGATCAGCGCTCCCGCTGCTGCGTCCCGACATGGCCGTCCGCACCAAAGAGGTCGCCCACCTGGCGATTCAGCTGGAAAAGCAGCTGAAAGACGCTCACGGGCAGCCCGTGCCCTGGCGGGCGGTCAACCTGCGAGCGATCGCGGCGACCTGGCGCTCAGACGATGGCCTCAATCTGAGCGATGCGCTCACCGTGATCCGCGCGAACTTCGACCGCGCTCGCGGCCGGACCTCCACCGCCGCGACCAAGGCCCACGACCGCGTCATCGCGGCGCAGCAGGCCCGCGCCGAACACGCCCAGCGCCAGGCCGCGCTTCGCGAGCACGCCGCCGCCACCGGCCGGTTCCTCGCCACCGTCACCGAGTTGATCACCGGTGATGAGATCGAGTTCACCACCGTGCTGGACAGCGGGGACGTCAAACGGCTCGGCGGCGACGACCGGCCGGGCCGCGCCAACCAGGTGACGATCACCGGTACCTTGCGGCGCCAGCCCGACCTCAAGGCGAAGGTCGTCGAGTTCATCGCCGGCACGGGCCGCTGGCGGCACGCCGACGGGCGCCACGGTCCTCTCGTCGAAAGCCGCGGCAGCGAACGCTGGGCCTACCCGCGCGGCGAGGTCCTGGTGCGCCGCGCCGCGCACCTGCAGCAGCTCACCGTCGGCCCGCAGGCCGCGCACGCGTGCGTCCAGCAGGCCGAAGCGCTCGAGGTCTCCCCGGCGGGGGTGGCCGCCGTCCGGGCCTACCTGACGGGGCTGGAGCAGGAGCCGGTGCTGTGGAGCAGCCGGGCCGCGCGTGATACGGCCGCCGAGCACATGAGCCGCAGCGACGCCGACCTGGACGCGGTGACCACGGCGATCCGGGCCTGGTTCGACGTGGCCGAGGCCCATGACCGGCTGGGTGATCCCGCACAGGAAGGCGGCACGCTCGGCTACCTGGCCCTGCAGCTGCTCGCCGTCCATGCCGAGCGCACCCGCCGCGGCCTGGAGCTCGCGCCGACGCAAGACCACCGGGACGGCTGGCGGACGGTCACCGCGTGGATCGGGACCCAGCGCTGGCCCGACGACCTGCAAGCGCTGTCGCCGCAGGAGTACACCGGGGCACGCGACTACACCCACGGCCGCATCCACGCTCTCGGCAACTTCCTGGACCGTACGGCCGCGATGGATGCCGAGCTGCAGCAGTGGCACGATCTGGGCGGGGTGTTCACCGCGGTCGACCGCGCCAACGAGCAAGAGCGCGCCCGCCAGCAGCACCGCCAGCAGGCCGAGGAGGAGGCCCGCGCGCTACCGGCGCGCATCGCCGCACTCGCCGATCCGACCGGCGGTCAGCGGGCCGCCGGACGGCGCATGACCGAACTGCTGGTCTCCATCGCGGCCGAGGATGTCGGAGAGGTGCCCGACTCCTGGGCGGTCGTCTCCGACTACCTCAGCGACGCCGACCGGCGCGGCGTCGACGGTGCGGGCGTGCTGCTGGACGAGGTCGCCGCGCTGCTGGAGGCCGAAGGGTATGAGGCGCCCCGTCCGTACCTGCGCCAGCAGCGCGCCGCGTGGGCGGCCATGTCCGATGCCGAACTCCTGCAGGCCTACACCGCCGCTCCGCTCGGCCAGGCCGACGTGCGGGAAGGCATCGAGCAGGTGCTGCACGAGCGCGGCTGGGACGCCGACCGGGGTCTTCCGTATCGCGGTACCGCGCACCTGCTGGCCGACGCCCAGTACCCGTCGGAGGCGCTGGTGGGCCGGCGCGTGGCGTACAACGACCACGGCATCCAGATGTTGGGGCTCCTGGCGCATGACGCCGACGGCGACTTCAAAATCACCGACTCCGTCGGCCGCCGCAGCCTCATCTACCTCGACAACGATGAGTTCATCGGCGTCGTCGCCCCGGACGATCCGCGTCTGGCGGACCTGGAGCCCGACGAGCTGCTCACCGCCGAGCTGGAGGCCCGGCTGGTGGGCGTGGAGCGCCACCTGCAAGGGCTGTGGGAGGCGCGGCGCCGGTTCGACGACGTCGAATTCACCCGGGCCTTCGAACAGCATCGCCTGCTCGCCGCGCTCTGGCAGGCCCGACCGGACCGCAGCACCGATGAGTCGGTGCCTTTCGTTGACGCGCTGCTGCAGGAACTGCCAGGCCTGGACGTAGCGCAGGAGTCCGTCGCCGTCGAGGAGCGGCGGGCTCTTCCCCTACCGGACGGTGAAGCGCTCCCGCGCCTCGATCGGCCGGCCTCGTCCTCGCAGGCCGCACCCGCCGATGCAGGCGAGGCCCCGGCGCAGGCTGTCACGTCGACCGGCACGGCCGCGGATGCCGGTGACGGTGCCGGTGACCGGCCCGCCGCGCACGCAGATCATCACCCCATCACCGGCGAGCCGGCCGCCGGACCGGTGCCTGCCACTGACGGCGCCGTGCTGCCCGCATCTGCGGACGTCGCACCTGCCGTACCACCGATGAGCACCTCCGGCCCGCCGCACCAGGACGGCCCTGCTCCGGTCGACGGCACGGACACGGCAGGGACGACGTCCTCCGCGCAGCCGTCGACGGCGGCACTCGACGGCGGATCTGGCACCGAGGCCGCACCGGCCGCAGACGGTGATCAGCCCGCCCTCACCGGCCAGGCCCCGGGCGGCGACGCTGCCCAGCACCCGGTCGGCGCCCCAGGTGAGGACTTCGATCCGCTGACGGCGCCGCTGGCCGAGCTGCCGGACCGCCCTGCGTTCGCCACGCTGGCCCTGGCGCGCAAGGCGGGTGTCCGGCTGCCGGAGTACGCCAAACTCGCGCCGGGAGGCCGGTACGCCACCGGCAAATCAAGCAGGCACAGCCAGAAGGTGCGCGTCTACCGGCTGTCGGACGGCCAGGTCGCCGACCCCGAGGTCTACCCGACCCAGGAAAAGGCGCTATGGGCCGCCGACCGCCTGCTGTGGCGAGAGCAGCAGGCCGATGCCCGGCAGCTGGCCGCGGACTCCAGTCCGGGACCGTACGCCGATGTGTCCGCCGAGGACGGGCCCGCGCTGGCCCGTGAGCGGATGAGGCAGGCGCGACTCGAGGTGGAGGCGGCGTGGCAGGCCTGGGAGACCTCCTCGGAGCGTGCGACGCTGAACGGCTCGCGCGCCGGGCGTGCGGCCAGCAAGGCACTGGATGACGCCTGGGCCAGTCGCATCCCCAAGTACGGCAAGGCCAACGTAGGCCTGCGAATCGAGGCGTACCTGGCGGTGCATCGGGCCGCGGTGGCCGCGTTGAAACAGCTGGGCGGCGCAAGCGAAGCGGTTTTCCTCGGCGAGGAGACCGCCACCGGCGGTGAACTGCGGCGTCTGGCGCAGCTCGCCGGATGGGACGCTCACCGGACGCTGGCCACGGTCGATGCCCATCGTGAGCTCCGCGAACGCGCCAAGCAGGCCGAGAAACAGGCTGAGCAGACCGAGAAACAGGCCGAGAAGCAAGCCGCGGTGGAGGCGGTCAGCCGGTCCCTGAGCGCAGCGGGCGGCGATGCCGTCGACGGCGCTGCGGCGCTGCCGACGCGCGCGCAACCCGTCGACGGTGAAGACGGCTACCACTACGCGATCATCGAAGGCGACGTCGTCGTCTACGGCCCCGACCACACTGTCATCAGCCAAGCACCCGCTTCAGAGCGGTGGTCGCGCTACCTGTCGGTCGGCAAGGTCGACGGGCGGCGGGTGGCCGGCCGTGACAGCAGCGAGTTCGCGCGCCATGCCGCCCGCCAGCATCGCACCTTGGCCATGCCCGCAGATCAGCGGGAGAAGGTCTGGATCGAGATCGTGGCGGACCGTACCGCCAAATCTGGTCTTGTCATCCTGCTGAACGGGAGCAAAGAAGGCGACGCCTATGATCAGGCGGCGAAGAATGCCGGGCATTTCCTGTGGTCGAACGTAAATAGTGCACGGGTAAGCGGACGGCACTGGAAAAAGGAGACGCGTGACGATAATTTCGCTGCGTTGCTGGCCGAGTTCGCCGCCCAGAACTGGTTCGTTCTCATCGAGGACCGCACCCGCCCCCAAGTCTCCACGACCGCATCGGACGGAGAGGGCCAATCGGCGGCTCGCAGTGTAAGTGAGTTGACCGATGAGCAGCTCGTCGAAGCATTCGACAAAGCTGAAGGGAAAATCGCCTCGTGGAGCCACCGTAGCTTCAGCGGCGCAAGAGTCCCGTATGGGCTGTCCGCCGCCTACACCGAACGAGACGAACTGCGGGTGGAACTGGCCCGCCGCATGCTGGCGGACGTGAAGACCCGGCCGGTCCCCGAGGAGGTCGACGACACCGCGGCGCTGAAAGCCGAGCTTCAGGCCCTGAAAGACGTGCAGCACCGGTACAAGATGAGCGACGCCCAGAGCGCGGTCGAAGACCGCATTCGGGTGATCGACAGGGAGGTCAAGCATCGCGCGGCCCTGGAGGTCGCCGCGCGGCCGTCTCCTGACCGGCTCGAAACCGTGGACCTGGTGCTGGAGGAGTCCAAGCTTCAGCGCATGGAGTCGGACTACGACGCCGGCAGCGACGACCGGCAGATCATCCGGGCGCGGATCACCGCTCTTGTCGCCGAGTGGTCGCAACGCGAGGTGGCCCGCCTGAGCGCCCTGCCGGATCCCGCCGGCTTGGACGACTTCAAACTTGATGCGGAGCGCAAAAAGCTCCTCACCGAAAAACCGTCCATCACGGAGGTGTCCGAGGAGTACCGGGCCGCGCATGCGGCTCGTATCGATGCGCTGGCCGAGCAAGCAGAGCGTCGTGATGCCGCCACGCATCGACAGGTCTTGTCCCGGGTCACATTGGGTGGCGTACGAAACGATGAAATCTATATAGACGGTCAGAGCTACGGCACCCTGGGACCGGATTACCAGCACCCAGAGCGTTTCATAGCCCAAAAAACTCGGCCGCCAGGACAAAGCGATGAACGGCGTTATGGCCGCTCCCGTGCTGCGGCGTTGGCCTCCATGGTGGCCGCGTTCGATGAGGACAAGGCGATGGAGGGCGCCCGCACGTGGGGCCCGTACATGCGTATAGAAACCCCTCGGGCGTTCGTTACCGCCTACAAGGAGGTGCATCGCTCCCACCGGCGCGAAGCTGCCGCTCCTGAGCTGCGGTACCTTGCCGAGGTATTCCGTCAGGAGGAAAGCTCCACCGGCCGGAAGGCGGCTGTCCAGGTGCCGGCCGGGTTGCTGGCGGAATTGGAACGCCAAACCCGTGCCCTGGTGGCCGACCGGCAATCGATCCAGCTGGACCGCAGCCGGGACCGCACCGATCGGGATCGGGCCAAGCGGCAGGTGACGGCGGCGGCTGAGGTGCTGCGGGAGATCGAGACGCGGCGCGCCGAGGTCCGGGCCAAGGGATGGGACGATGATCGCAAAGTCCTGTCCCGGCAGGAGATCGAACGGCAGCTCGCCGAGCTGGCCGCGGCCGGGAATGCGCTGGGTGAGGAGGAGGCCGATGGACAGGTACGGGCAGCTGGCCAAGGAGTACTGGACGGCGGAACGGCCCCGCGAGCTGGCGGCGATGCGGGATCCGGAGACGTTCTTCACGAACCTGGGGATGCGCGTGCAGATGCGGATCGGCGAGCTGATGCAGGAGATCAGCACGCAGATGCCGGAGACGGACGACTATCAGCAGCGGATCGGCCAGCACAACCAGGCGCGGGCGATGGCCGAGGAACGGGTGCTGGCGGAGATGGTGTTCATCGGGCCGGAGGAACCGGTGCCGAGCGACCCGAGCTGACGGAGGAGTGGTGGCGCGCCCAGGAAGAGCACGCACCGACCGATCCGGTGGACAGGGCGGCGGCGAACGTGGCGGCCGTCAGACTCCTGAAACAGCGTCAGGAGGCACCACGCGCGCTCACGCGCGCCGAGCTCGGGATCTTGACGCGCTGGTCTGGGTGGGGGTCGGTGCCGCTGCTGTTCGCCGAGCGTCCGCACAAGGACAGCCCGGTCTATGGGCCCGGCGGGGAACGCGAAGGCGGCTTCGAGGCGGCGCTGGCCACGTGGCAGGAGTTCGCGGCCGCCCGCGGTGAGCTGGAGTACCTGCTGTCGCCGACCGAGTGGCGGGCGGCGTCGGCCTCCACCGTCTCGGCGCACTACACCCCGCCCGCGGTCTCCGCTGCGATGTGGCAGGGATTGTCGCTGTTCGGGTTCGACGGCGGCGAGGTGCTGGAGCCGGGGTCCGGCGGCGGGATGTTTTTTGCCACCGCTCCCCTCAACGTGCGGTTGACGGGCGTGGAGATCGACCGCACCACCGCGGAGATCTGCCGGCTGTGCTTTCCCCAGGCCACTGTCTTGAACGAGTCGTTCGCCGAGACCGACGTCTCCGAGGGCACGTTCGATGCGGTGATCGGGAACTTCCCGTTCGCGCGCGTCCCGATGGCTGATGCCGATCCGCACCTGGACGGGTTGTCGCTGCACGACTACTTCGCGGTCAAGGCGCTGAAGCTGACCCGGCCCGGCGGGATGATGGTGGCCATCACCTCCCGCTACACCCTGGACGCCCGACAATCACGCGCCCGCGAAGAGCTGGCCCGCTACGGCGACCTGGTCGGCGCCGTACGGCTGCCCGCCGGGGCCTTCGCCCGCTCGGCCGGCACCGACGTGGTGGCCGATGTGCTCATTCTGCGCCGCCGCCTGCCCGGCGAGAGCACGGGCGATACGGCGTGGCTGCGCGCCAGCCCGATGACGATCGGGTCCCACACCCCGGACGTCAACGACTACTTCCAGGCTCACCCCGAGCACGTCCTCGGCACGCTCGCCGTGGCGGCCAGCCAGCACGGGCCGAAGCTGACCGTCACCGGCACTCCCGCGACGGCCGGAGCGGACCTGCAGGCCGCCCTCTCTGCGATCGCCCAGCAGGCCGCCGCGGACAACCTGGTCTACGTCCGGCATCCGCAGTGGCCCCATCGGCCGGTCCTGACGTTGCAAGAAGCCCGGATCAAGCACGCCAACGATTTCTCCGGTCGCCTGGAGATCGACGACAACGGCCGCATCTGGCAGCACAACACCGGGCTGGCGCCGATCGAAGCCGTCTGCGCCGACGGCGACACCGACCGCCTGCGGCACCTGATCGGCATGCGCGACCTCGCGTTGGAGCTGCGCGCGCTGGATGCCGCGCCCTCCGGGGACCGCGCCGAAGCCGACCGGCTGCGGGCCCGCCTCAAGGCCGCTCACGGCGCCTACACCCACCGGTGGGGGCCGCTGTCCAAGCCGGGACAGACCACCGTGCGCGCGGCCGCCCGCCAGCCCGGCGCGGCTACCTCGAGCACGCAGCAGCGGCCCACCGCGTGGGGCTGGTTCCTGATGGACCCCCAGGCCGCGACCGTGCTCGGGCTGGAGCGCTGGGACAAAGAGCGCGGCGAGCCGGTGCTGGCCACCATCTTGGAGCGGCGGGCCGAGGCCGTCGCCGCACCGCCCGAGCGCACCGCGGATCCGGCGGCGGCGCTGGCCGCCGTGGTGGGCCGCACCGGCCGCGTCGACCTGGCCGAGATCGCCCGCCTGCTGGACCTCGACGAAGCCCAGGCGCGCGCGGCGCTGGGCACCGAGGTCTTCGACGATCCCGTCAGCGGTGAGCTGGTGCCCGCCTGGAAGTACCTCACCGGCGCGGTCCGCGACAAGCTGCAGCAGGCCCGGGCGGCGGCGCGCCTGGATCCGGCGTTCAACGTCAACGCCGCCGCGCTGGAGGCGGCGCTGCCGCCACCGCGGAAGATCGGCCAGTTCAAGGCGAAGCTGGGCGCCGCGTGGGTGCCCGAGGAACTGGTCCAGCAGTACCTGCGCGAGATCCTCGACGATCCGACCCTGGTGGTGGCGCACAGCCGCGTGGGCTGGTCGGTGCACGCCACCTCGGTCTCCGATGCCCGCAACCGGCTCCACGGCACCGCGCGGCGGCGGGCGACCGAGGTCGCCATGAAAGCCCTCAACGGCGGCACCACCCAGGTCAAGCGCGTCGAAGTGGTGCAGCTGAAGGGGGAGCGCACCCGCACCATCGAGGTCGTCGACGAGGACGCCTCCCGCGCCTACCGGCAAAAAGTCGAAGCGATGCGCGCCGGTTTCGAGGCCTGGGTGCTGGCCGACGACGCCCGCTTGCACGCGGTGACCGCCGCCTACAACGAGCGGATGAACGCCCATGTCCTGACCACCTGGGAGGGCCGCACCCCGCCGCTCGACGGGCTGACCCGCGAGCGCACGCTGCAGCCGCACCAGAACGCGGCCGCCGCCCGGATGCTGCACGCCAAGGCGGTCGTCGTCGGCCATGAGGTCGGGCTGGGCAAGACCACCACGGCACTGGTCGGCGTCATGGGCCTCAAGCAGGCCGGGCGGATCGCCAAGCCGTTCGTCGTGGTGCCCAACAAGGCGGTGGGCGTGTGGGAGCGCGAGGCCCGCTTCCTGTATCCCAACGCCGACATCACCGTCATCCGCACCGAGGACCTGGCCGGCGCCAAGCGGCGCCCGACGCTGGAATACCTGCGCAACCACGTCTATGACCTGGTGATCTGGCAGGAGGAGGCGTTCCAGTCGGTCAAGGCCAGCCCCGAAGCCCAGGAAGTCTACGAAGAACACGAGATCCGCCTGCTGGAGCAGCAGATCCGTACCGAAAAGACCCGCCTGGGCAAAGACCTGAAGGTCAAGGTCTTGGAAGAGCGGCTGGAGCGGCGCCGCCAGGAGATCCGCAAGGCCAAGGCGCCCATCCGCACCCCCGGCGAGGTGTACTTCGACGAGCTGCGTTTCGACTACGCGGTGGTCGATGAGGCCCACCGCTACAAGGGCATCGCGATCAAGTCGGGCCTGCTGCACAACGCGCCCGAGGACTCGCTGCGCGGCATCGACCTGCACCAGAAGCTGACCGTGCTGCACGCCGCGCGCGGCAGCGAGCCGACGGTCGCGCTGCTGACCGGCACGCCGATGACCAACACCATCGCCGAGATGCACAACATGCTGCGCCTGGGCGACCCGGACGTGCTGGAGGCGTTCGGTGTGCTGCGTTTCGACGACTGGGGCATGACGTTCGGGGAAGTCGTCGAACGCATCGAGCAGGCCCCCGACGGATCCGGTATCCGCCTGGTCGAACGCTTCTCCCGCTTCGTGGACCTGCAGGCGTTGCTGACGATGTGGTTGAGCGTCGCGGACGTGCAGACGGCCGACGATGCGGGCGTCGAGCGGCCCGCCATCCGCGGCGGGACACCCGAGCTGCATGTGGTGGAGGCCACGCCCGCGCAACGCGCGATCGGCGCCCAGCTGATCGCCCGGGGCGCGGCGATCCACTCGGGCCAGGCCACCGCCAACTGGCTGCAGGAGCTGCAGGCGTGGGAGGACGCCGGCCGTCCCGGGGGGCGGGCAGGCATGCCCAAGCCCGACATCATGCTGATGATCATGTCTGACGGTCGGAAGATGGCGCTGGACCCGCGGCTGCTGGACGCCGCATCCGACGCCGGCTCGAAGATCCCCTACACGGCGCGGCTGATCGCCGAGCGCTACCACGCCACCGCCGACCTCCCCTACACCTACGCCAAGGGGGATCCGCGCCCGCACCCGCGGCCCGGTGGGGTGATCCTGGTCTTTTGCGACCTGGGCACCCCCGGCGGCGCCGCTGCCCTGTTCAACGTCTATCAGGCGCTGAAAGACGAGATCATCGCCTTGGGCGTCGAGGAAGAGCACGTCGCCTTCATTGAGCGGGTTCCATCCTGTTTCCACAGGTGGGGGAGGGTGGCCTGGTCGGGGATGACGTGA